>CAYYFY010000450.1:0-1501 GCA_964471035.1 uncultured Eubacteriales bacterium | reverse complement strand
CTTGACGGTTATGTTTGACAAGGGCGCCGCGGTGACAATACATATAACCGTACGCGAGGGCGTCGCTTTAAATCCTACCGCCGCGGAATTTGAAAGAAACAATCCGGCGGATGTGACGACGGAAATCACTTGGAGCAACGCGACCTCTATTACCGACGTGAAGTCGGGAGGCGTTTCCATCGGGGCGGAATACTTTAGCGTGGCAGGCAACACGCTGACCTTCAAAAAAGAATATTTTATGTGGCAGACCGGCACCGGCCGTATTTTGACCGTCGTGTTCAACACGGGCGCCGCGGCGGAGCTTGAGGTAATGTTCGTTACGGGCGCCTTATTGAGTCCGTCCTACTTGCTTGTTAATAAAGCGAATCCGGCGGATGTTACCGCCGGCATCACATGGAACGACGCCACCTCGATAACCGGCATAAAGGAAGGCGATCAAATTATCTCCGCGGAAAATTACAGCGTGAGCGGAGATACGCTGACCCTTAAAAAAGAACTGTTCGAAGGTCTCTTGCCGGGCGAGAGTGTTTTGACCGTCTTGTTTGACATAGGCGCTCCGGCGGCGCTCACCGTAGCGGTTACGGACATACTCCGCCTAAAGGGAGAATCGCTCTATCGGCTTGACGGTCAAATGCGTATTCTTTATATCGGCACGGGGCAGTGCGCTTCAACCGTAAAAAGCAATTTCGCGCAGATCGGCGTCCTGATTTACAAAGATGGCGCTCCTTTACCCGATACAGCAAATGTCGGCACAGGCTGCGTGGTAAAGCTTACGGACAGAAACGGGAATCCGATCGACGAGTACACCGTGGCAATAAGCGGCGACTTGAACGGCGACGCCGCCGTTGACGCGCTCGACGTTTTTTTAGCCGATCAAGTCGTAAACGGCCGCGCAATTCTTAACGGCGCGTATTTCGCGGCGGCGAACATAGACGACGCGAATTGGTTCATAGACATCTTCGACTTTTCGGCGCTGATGAACCTTGCCGTCGGAAGGTCCGCGGACGACATGACGCGCTTGCTCATAAGCGGCTCGACGTTAGAAATTAATACGGAGAAAAAATTCCTGACAAACGTCGGTCAGAACCAAAGCGCGCAAAGCATTATCGGCCAGTTTACGTATGAAGATGTGAGAATTTACAGAGACGGTGTTCTTTTGAGCGATACGGACCTTGTCGGCACGGGCTGTACGGTTTCGATTTATAGCGCGGGCAGGGTAATCGGCGAATTGACGGTGGTCGTCAGCGGCGACATAAACGGCGACGCCGTTGCGGACGCGCTCGACCTGTTTTTAGCCAACAACGCCGTAAACGGTCATACGGCGCTTTCCGGCGCGTATTTCGCGGCGGCAAACATAGACGACGCGAACAATATTTTAGACGCCGCCGACATTTCCGCGCTGACGGACATCGTCTTCGGCTCCCCCTGAGAACTCTCTCATAAAAAAACGCGGGAAACACCAGCGGTTTCTCGCGTTTTTTCATTTGTATTTTTGTCCGCC
>CAYYFY010000449.1:0-1508 GCA_964471035.1 uncultured Eubacteriales bacterium | reverse complement strand
CGCCCATCCTTGTCAACAGCCTGTTCGGACGTTTTTTTCATATAAGCATACGCCGCCTCGACGTCGAATTCGGTAAAGCCCTTGAGGTAGCTTTCGGCAAAAACCATGTCGGCGGGCGTCCCGAACATCGAGCCGGTATAGCCGCCGCCCGACGGCCAGCGCGGCAGAACGCCGCCGATATTCGCCATTTCCATGAGGCTTTTTAAGGAATCGCGCTGAATGTCCGGAGCTATCAGCGCGTAGAGCGGATGGGTATTGCGGAAGGTGTCCCACAGCGACAGGTCGGACAGATAGGTATACCCGTCCGCGACGCCAACGGTCTGATTAAAACCGAGGTACTCGCCGTTTACATCGGTGTATGTCGAGGGCATGATCATCGAGTGATACAGCGCGGTATAGAAATTCGTCAGAATCGTCGTGTCGGCGCTCTCTATGACCATGCTCGACAGGCGCTGCTCCCACTTATCGCGGGCGGCGGCGCGCACGCCCTCAAAATCGAGGTCGCCCGCCTCGGCGGTCAGATTCTCTTTCGCGTTATCGATGCTGACAAAGCTGATCGCCAGCTTCATAGTTATTGGTTGACCCGTGACGTCGCCGAAGTTCAGATTGATGCCGCAGTCCTTGCCGGTGACGTCGGTTAGACCGTCGGTGCTCACGCCGTCAAGCCACATCGAATGAGACTGTACCGGCATATCGACGGTGGCGGCGAAATACGTCGTCAGTCCGCCATAACGTCCCGAAAATCCCGTGTTGACGCATCCCCAGCCGGCGATGAGGCCGGTCGCGGGATCGTAAATAACCTGCCCCTCGTCCGTGCCGCCGTCAGTCAGACAGCTCGTCACATCGAGGAAGAGGTGCGCGTCCTTCGAGGAGCCGAAGGTGTAGCGGTGCGCGCCGACGTGCTCCAAAGCGGTCATCTCCGCCATGCAGTCTATGGTCGGCAGATAGACCGCGTAATACCCGGCGGTCGCCTCCTCGTCGTCATGCGAGAACAGCAGGGGATTGTCCCGCCTGCCCGCCGGATCGGTGTCCCCTATTGCGGGCGTTACGCGGTGCTGCCCCATATCGCGTATGCCGGTGCCCGACAGGCGCGTATGGCTGAAACCGAGAATGCCGGTGTCGCTGTAGGCATAGCCCGCCGTCGCCCAGTTGCCGGATATGGCCTTGCCCGTTAAGGGGACTGTGTCGGGACCGAGCTTTATCGCTCCGAACGGCGAAGAGGCGGCGGGGGACAGATTGCCGCCCATCCACGGGACGCCGCCGGTGCCGATGAAGGGATTGACGTACCGCCCGTACTGACCGGCCACTAGGTCGGGCATCATCACCGTTTTCGGCATACCGCCGAGCGAAAAGAGCGAGGAGATGAGGAGAATGACGGTGAGGAGGATGCTTTGGACTTGATAGAAAACAGACATCATGAGCGTAACCCCCAAACTAGATTTTAGATATTAGATGTTAGAAATTAGATTTAAAGTGAAATCGCAAAGCGATTTCGTTAATTAAAGTGC
>CAYYFY010000448.1:0-1516 GCA_964471035.1 uncultured Eubacteriales bacterium | reverse complement strand
TCACCGATTATTCGTCTATCGCATACGATGCGTTTTATCGGGGCGCAAACGTCGATTTGTGCTGGGAGGAAAAGGAGTATTGTATGTCCTGTTACGGAAATACGCTGATGCTGAACGATGAAAATGTGTTTGCTGATGTCAGTTATGACTATTCTGATCTCGGCGCTTTGATTCGGAAGAATTATAAAGCGCAGCAGAAAGCGGAAAATATTGAAAAATTCCAGCACATCGTCGCCTTCCACGATAATAAGAACACGAAGCGGCTGATTAAAATGCTCGAGGCAGATAAACTGCTGAGCAAAAAAGCGCCTCGCTAAAACGCACCCTAAAGCCTTTAAGCAACAAAAAAGCAGACCGGTAAAACGGTCTGCTTTTTATTAAAACAAATTCAAATATTCAGCTCAATGACCTGATTCTTTTCGCCCGACTCGAAGATTGCTTCCATCAGCTTCATCGAGCGGCGCAGCTGGTCGTGAGTGACGATCTGTGCCGCGCCGTTACGGACGACATCGTAGATGTTATCGTAGTAATCGTTCCAGTTGACCCTGATTTTCTTTAAGCGGAAGGTTTTGATGGTGTCGTCAGTGCGCGGCGCCATCGTTTTTGTAAGACCGGTTCCGGCCTTGATCGGGACGGCGTCAATTTTTTCCCAGTTGCGGATTTTGACGACCTTTCCGCGCAACTGCCAGTTTTCGATGACCGCCGTGCCGTTTACGCCCGCGACATACCAACGGGGCAAGTTGATGAAATTGTTGGTGTAAACCTCGACAAGCGCCTCTAGACCGCCCTCAAATTTCATGATTGCCCTGAAGCCGTCGTCAACCTCGTCGTTGGTGATGTTCGTTAGGGTAGCGTAGACGGTGAGCAGCTTTTTGCCTTCGGTCATCGTCAGCACCTGGTCGAGCAGATGGACGCCCCAGTCGAGCACCATGCCGCCGCCGTGCTGTTTTTCGGCGCGCCAGTCGCCGGGGATGCCGCGCGAGCCGTAGACGCGCGAATCGATTTGAAAGATATTGCCCAGCTCGTTTTTGTCATAGATATTTTTAGCGGTGACATAGTCGTCGTCCCAGCGCCTGTTCTGATGAACCGTGAACAGCTTGCCGGTGCGCTTTGAGGCGGCGATCATTTCCTCTAAATCCTCACCGCATAAGGTGACCGGCTTTTCGCAGACGACGTTTTTACCGGCTTCCATCGCTTTAATGGCGATTTCCTTGTGCACATCGTTATACGCGGCGATGGTGATGACCTCGACCTTAGGGTCGGCGAGCACCGCCTCGAAGGACGGGTATGCCTTGAAGTTCTTTTCCTCGGCGGCTTTTTGACGCTCCGGCTTGATGTCGTAAACGCCGAGCATATCGAATTTTGGCATTGTTCTCAATTGACGCGCGTGATGACTGCCCATGCCGCCGTAACCGACGACGACGATACCTATTTTATCCATACAGTGACCCCCAACAAGTTTTTCAATGATTCTCTTTATCATGGATGTATAGTCCATCCCAGCCTTTTCGCAGGC
>CAYYFY010000447.1:0-1539 GCA_964471035.1 uncultured Eubacteriales bacterium | reverse complement strand
CGTAACGCATGATGAAACCGTATTTATAGGCGTTTTCACGCAGCCAGGTGAACGCGGCGGTTTTTTCAAAGCTGACTTCGGTATTGACGATGTCCATGGCAAAACCGAGATTGTGTTCGGATGAGCCGGGCGGCATGATGATCGTCGCCGCCTTGATGGCGGCCTCCTTTTCGTTGTAGCCCTGATTTATATACACATTGATTTTATTCTCGTAATTCGATTTTTGCCTTGCGTAGGTACGGTATCCGGAATACGGTGTCAGCTTAATACCTTCCTTATCTGCGGCGTTAAACATTTCCTTATAATGTACGGCTACGCGGCTGTCCAGACGGCAGCTTCCGACGGCTGTCAGCTTGGGCGGCGTGTATCCTGAGGGAAGGCGGTTTTTGGTGTTGACAAGCGTCAGCTCCCAGTTCTGGCTGCTGACGGTGATGGTGTCGGGGCTGAAAACACCGTAACTGTCGTTTGCTTTTTCGGACTGCGGAGCGGATGACGCGGGCCTTGCCGTGGTTTGCGCCTGTGTAGCGGATTCGGATGGCGCGGCGCTCGTCGGAGCTTGCGTTTGAGTCGTCGTCGGGGCGCTTTCGGTCACGGGAGAAGTCGTTTCAGCAGAGGGCGTCAGTGTTGTCTGCGCCTCGGACGAGTTTGTGGGCGCGATGGCGTTTGGATCGTCCGGGGAAAGGGTGAAGCAGACAACTGCCAAAAAAGCGCTCATCAACAATAATGACGCGCCCAAAAAAAGCTTTGGTAAGACGGCGTTCTTCTTATGTCGATTATTCTGTTTCTGATTCAAAGTATTCACTCATTTCCATAATCAATAAAATTATTATAACTCTGCTGAGAAAAAAGTCAATTCGTTATTGAGATATTTTTGAATATATGCTATAATACCCTCAAGGTTGCGGCATGGAAGCCGCGAATGAAGCTTCGCTTCATAAAAAAGCGGAGCTTTTTTTCTTGAGAACATTGTATCATTGAAAGGCGATGCTGCGGCATCGCGGCGGTTTCGCCGCCTAAAAGGCTTCGCCTTTTGCTTTTGTGATACTTATCAAAACATTTTTTATTTTTAGGAGTGGTAGCTTGAAAGCTTCAGAGAGCGTGCCTAATTTTCAGTCAAAACTCAGGGAATACACCAATTTCGCCGTTCGGGAAATCAAACACATCTGCAAGGAGATAGGCCCCCGCGCCTCCGGGTATCCGGCGGAGCGCGAGGCGCAGGAGTATGCCGCCGAAAAACTAAAGGGATTCGCCGACAGCGTCGCTGTCGAAGAGTTCAAGGTCAGCACCAAGGCGTTTATGGCGTGGGTTATCATCGACGGGCTGCTGTTTTTAGGCGCCACGGTGTTGTCTATACTCAAGCTGTATCCGATTTCGATTGTTTTAGTTTTGGTCGCGCTGGTTTTTTAATCGGAGAATTCGTGCTGTATAAGCAGGTGCTTGACCCATTATTTAAAAAATACACCTCCTGTAATGTCGTCGCGCGGCGCGCCCGGACCGGCGAGGTCAAACGCCGCGTCATCGTCACGGGACATATGGACT
>CAYYFY010000446.1:0-1545 GCA_964471035.1 uncultured Eubacteriales bacterium | reverse complement strand
GACGCCATGATCGCCGAGCTCGATGGTTTGGTATCGCAGTGCGAGGCAAAAGACTTAAGCTGCGACTATGAAACTGTCAAAATCACCGTACTTAAAAAATACGCGGATATTCTCGCGCAAGACAAGGTCAACAACCAAACCATACAGCTCAGCGCGACCTTAAAATCGCTCAACAAGCTGTACAATGAGGCAAAAACGAGTCTTGAGAGCTATTTAAACGGCAGTCTGACACCGCTTTCGTCCCCGCGTTACGTGACAAGCGCGCGCAAGACCGTCGGTCCGTCGATTTACACGACCACCACCGCGGGCGAGCGTCCCTTCTACTTTTTGGGTTACGGCGCGTTCGGGACAATTGCCGGAGACGTCCATTACCTGAACGGTTTCGGCTGCTCCTTCATGCAGAACGAGATCGGTCCGAATTCCGTCATCGTGCCTCAGGGTCAGGGCAGTCACGAGGGCTTAAGTAAAAGTGACCAGTTTGACATCAGTCTGGAGGCTATCAAAAACCGCGTCATACCGCTCTTAAAGAACGCCGAAACGCACAACGTCGCGGTCAGCCTGTTGCTCTCGCCGCACTACTTCCCGTCGTTTTTATATGACCTTTACCCGGATTTGGCGTTCACCGAAAGCGAATCGTTTATAAGATACCATATCGAACACCCCGTCGCTAAAAGAGTGATGGAGGTCTACCTGCGCACGATTATTCCTCTTGTATCGCCGTACGATTCCGTGTTTGAGCTCTGCCTGACAAACGAACCTACCTATCAAAGCTGTATGAGCAATTACGACCTGCCGCGGTTTCAGTCGTGGCTGCAGGACAGATATGCGTCCGTCGAGCAGCTCAACGCGGCTTTAGGCACGTCGTATACCTCGTTTGACGCCATCCCTATGCCCGCATTTGAGTCGCGCACACCCATGGGCTATGAATGGGTACTGTTCAACAATGTTCTCTTCTCCAACTGGCATAAATGGATGGCGGGCATCATCAGGGAGTACACAGCTATTCCCGTCGACGCCAAGATCATGAACTACACCGTCTACGACTGTCTGACCTCCTGGCGCGGTACGGACTATCGTCAGTACGCCGAATTTTTAGACTACAACGCCTCCGACGCCGGGGACAGCCTGTCGCTCGACGCTCCCAGGCATTTTTCTAAAATGCTGTGGTATGATTTTCTCGGCGACGTAAAAAACGCTCCCATCGTCAATAATGAGGACCATATCATCAGCGATAAATCCGCATTATACAGCGACGAGGAGAGCGCGCTGCTGACCTCGTTCGTGGGCGCCGATATGTGGCAGGGCGCCATTCACGGACGGGACGCGAGCTCCATCTGGGTATGGGAACGCACCTATGACCCAACGAGCGATCTCAGCGGCAGTATTATAACCCGTCCGGAATGTATCAACGCGGTCGGGAAGACGGCGCTCGACATCAACCGCCTCGCCTATGAGGTGCAAGCCTTTGACAACACCAAAGAGGAAGTAGCCATTCTGTTCTCCGAGACCTCGCGGGTACTCGACGAGAAGGCGATGGATTTCCTG
>CAYYFY010000445.1:0-1553 GCA_964471035.1 uncultured Eubacteriales bacterium | reverse complement strand
TTGTGATGGCTTGTTATAAAAACAGCGAAGGGGAGAGGTACGCCGACGACAACGGATTTATATGCATCATCACCGGCGGCATGACGCTTGAGTTAGAGACGGGCGTTGAACTCGAAATAAAACCCGATGGTTTTATCGTCAGCCGTGAAGCGGATTTGACGGTGTCAAAGCTGCTTGGCTGTTTTGTCAATAACGGCACCGCCGTGTTTCGGGACGATACGCCTCTTAAAAGCGACGACCTTGTCGGCACGGGCTGTACGATACGCCTTTATGACGGCAACACGGTTCTCGATGTCGTCACGCTCGTCGTTATCGGCGACGCTGACGGCAACGGCAACGTAGATACCGATGACGCGCGCGATACTTTACGCGCCGCGGCGGGGCTTACAGAGCCATTAAAGGGGGCATACCTGCTTGCCGCCGACGTGACGGGCGGCGGCATCGGCATTGACGACGCGCGAAAAATTTTACGCGCAGCCGCGCGGCTGGAGCCTTGATAGAATCACACCTATCATTTATTACCAAAAGGGTATTGCTTTCCATCTATTGCTATGATAATATGGTTAATGGATATTAATTATTAAGGAGGACGCTAAAATGGACATGACCAAATTCTTTACCATTCTGAAAAATATGTTATTGGGGTTGTTGACGTTGGCTATTGTTTCCGTAACCGGACTGCCGCAGGCAGTTAATCCGATTCAAGCGACAAGGAATGAAAGCGATTTTGACAGGGACAGGATACTCATAGGCGGCTATAACTTCGATTTGCAGTACGCGGACGCCGAGCATGTCGGTTATGTAAAGGATGCGGGTATTGACTTCCTCGTTTCGGGAGCAACCGACGCGTTTCTCGATCTCTGTTACGCGAACGGCGTCGGCGTCATCGCCAAAAACTACGGGGAACTCGGCAGCTATTATTACCTTACCGAGGATGTAAACCCATGGCTGAATCTTACACCGGAAACCTTTAAGAACCATCCCGCGCTTTGGGGGAACGACCTTATCGACGAACCGGTGGCGAACTTTTTCCCCGACCTTTCACAAGCGGTGAACAACTACAGAACCGCCGCGCCCGGCAAGGTCGCGTACATCAACCTGTTTCCGGCATACGCCAATTCCGAGCAGCTGGGGACCGAGCCGGACTGGTATTGTCTCACCGATACCGACGCGAGCCTCAACCGTTACGCGAAGCACGTAAACAAGTACATCGAAACGATCGATACAGACTATATCAGCGTCGATATATACCCGCTGTATCTTAAAGAGGAAAACGGCGTGCAGTATAAGTCCACAGAAGGCACGTGGCTGGGCAACCTCGATATACTCGCGAAAGCCTGCCGCGACACAAACCGCGATTTGTGGGTCATCATTCAGGACTGCGGCGAGGTGAAGGACAGCGGCAGCGGCCCGTCTCGCCCGGCCCGCTTCAGCGGAGGCAGTCCCCGGACGGAGCCGCTCGACTCGAGGCCGTCGATGCGCGCGGCCAGTGCCTCCAGCGTGCGGTGCTCGAAGAGCGCGCGCAGGGGCAGCTCCACGCCGAATGCGGCGCG
>CAYYFY010000444.1:0-1554 GCA_964471035.1 uncultured Eubacteriales bacterium | reverse complement strand
GGTGGGTTGCAAGTGGAGAACAGCTGGTGCTGTTTCTGCCTATGTGTTATAAGCTGCTTATTACGTTCTCTACGCCGGGTCATGTTTTCAATGATACCTGGGTGTGGCGCACGTGCACGGGCAGGACGGGGTCACCAAAGGCAACCACTGGCACAATACGAAAAACGAGAAATTCTGTGTGGTCAGCGGTTCGGGGCTTATCCGATTTCGGCAGATCGGCGGGGACGCGGTGTACGAATACCCTATCAGCGGGGGAAAACTTGAGGTTGTCGATATCCCGACGGGCTACACGCACAGTATCACGAATACGGGAGACGGCGATCTTGTCACCGTTATGTGGGCGAGCGAACTGTTTGATCCGCATAAACCAGACACATTTTTTGAGGAGATATGATTATGGGAAAGCTGAAGCTAATGACGGTCATTGGTACGCGGCCGGAGATCATACGGCTGTCCGAGGTAATTAAAAAATGCGATGTCTATTTTGAGCACACCTTGGTACATACCGGTCAGAATTACGATTACGAGCTCAACCAGATCTTTTTTGAGGATTTGGATTTGCGCGCGCCCGACTGTTTTTTAAATGCCGTCGGCGACGACCTCGGTGAGACCATCGGCAATATCATTGCTTCGACATACAAGATAATGAAAGAGCGGCAGCCGGATGCCGTGCTTGTGCTCGGCGATACCAACTCGTGTCTGTCGGCCATTTCGGCAAAAAGGCTGCACATTCCGATCTTTCATATGGAGGCGGGCAACCGCTGCTTCGACGAGTGTTTGCCCGAGGAGACCAACCGCCGGATCGTTGACCACATAGCCGATGTCAATCTCTGCTACAGCGAGCACGCGCGCCGCTATCTGAATTTCGAGGGGACGGCGCGGGAACGCACCTATGTAACGGGCTCGCCGATGCCGGAGGTGCTGTCAGCGCACTACGATAAAATCATGAACAGCGGCGTGCTTTGCAAGCTCGGGCTTCAGAGAGGCCGTTACATCCTTCTGTCGGCGCACCGCGAGGAGAATATCGATACCGAAGCCAATTTTTTCAGTTTGATGAACGCGGTCAATGACATGGCAAAAACCTATGATCTGCCCATCATCTATTCAACGCATCCCCGTTCGGCCAAATTTATCGAAAAGCGCGGTTTTGTGTTCGATGAGCGCGTCAGAAGTATAAAGCCTCTCGGTTTTTCGGACTATAACCATCTCCAGATGAACGCCTTTGCCGTCGTGAGCGACAGCGGCACGCTGCCTGAGGAGTCCGCGTACTTCGCCGCGAAGGGCAAGCATTTTCCGGCGGTGTGTATCCGCACGAGCACCGAGCGTCCCGAGGCGCTCGACAGAGGGAATTTCGTGCTGGCGGGCATCACGGGAGAGCAGGTCCTGTCGGCGGTGGAGACGGCGGTGCGTATGAACGAAAACGGCGATTTTGGTACACCCGTGCCGGACTATACGGACGAAAACGTGTCGGCAAAAGTCGTAAAGCTGATACAGTCCTATACCCGTGTGATTGACAGGACAATATGGAAAAAGTAACGGCGATGCGCGGCAACG
>CAYYFY010000443.1:0-1572 GCA_964471035.1 uncultured Eubacteriales bacterium | reverse complement strand
AACTCCCCATCGAAGAGTTCCTTAAAACTCAGGGCCGCTTCAAGCATCTCTTCAAGAAGGGCAACGAATGGACTCTGGAAATCTATCAGAAAGAGGTAGATAAGCGCTGGGAGCAGCTCCTCAAGCGCTGCAAATAAACGCATAATAAACGGGCGTGTCGCTCTGCGTTATAAAAAACGTTTTGCGGCACGCCCATTCTTTTGAGAAAGTTTAGTTTTTCAGGCTGTGAAGCGGGGCGGGTATGCGTCCGCCGCGGGAAATAAACACAGCAGGAGAATATCCGTTCACCGCCATAATGGGTGCCGAGCCCAGAAGACCTCCGAAGTCTACGGTATCACCGACTTTTTTTCCGGGTGCCGGGATGATGCGGACAGCCGTGGTCTTACAGTTTACAACACCTATTGCTGCCTCATCCGCAATAATACCGGAAATCGTTTCCGCGCTTGTATCTCCGGGCACCGCTATCATGTCAAGGCCGACCGAGCATACGCAGGTCATGGCCTCAAGCTTTTCTATCGTAAGAGCGCCGTTTCGGGCAGCCCTTATCATCCCCGCGTCCTCGCTTACCGGAATAAACGCCCCCGAAAGCCCTCCAACGTGGCCGGATGCCATTACGCCACCCTTCTTGACAGCGTCGTTTAGAAGTGCCAAAGCGGCAGTCGTGCCGGGAGCGCCAACGCTCTCAAGCCCCATTTCTTCAAGGATGTCCGCGACACTGTCGCCGATTTCGGGTGTGGGAGCCAATGACAGATCAACAACGCCGAAGGGTACGCCGAGGCGGCTGCTTGCCTCCTGAGCGACAAGCTGACCCATGCGCGTAATACGGAAGGCTGTCTTTTTAATAGTCTCCGCGACCTCGTCGAACGAAGCTCCTTTGACGTTTTTCAGAGCGTTATATACAACGCCGGGGCCGGATACCCCCACGTTTATGACACACTCCGGTTCGCCCGGGCCATGGAATGCTCCCGCCATAAAGGGATTGTCCTCGACGGCGTTAGCAAAGACGACCAGCTTTGCGCAGCCGAGTCCTCCCGAAGCCGCCGTCAGGGCGGCTGTTTCCTTTATTATCCTTCCCATTCGCGCAACTGCGTTCATATTTATACCGGCACGGGTAGTGGCAATATTCACGCTGGAGCAAACTCTTTCCGTTCTGGCAAGGGCTTCCGGGATCGACGCTATCAGCCTGTCGTCACCGACGGTACAGCCCTTGTGTACCAGTGCCGAAAAACCGCCGAGGAAATTTACGCCGACCTCCCTTGCCGCCCTGTCAAGGGCCTCTGCAAAAGGCACATAGCTCTCCGCATCCGAGCTCTCGGCCACCATCGCGATTGGCGTCACAGAAATACGCTTGTTTACTATCGGTATCCCGAATTCGGCTGAAATATTCTCGCCGGTCCTTACAAGGTCTTTAGCCATGTGGCAAATCTTGTCGTATATTTTGACGCAGCTTCTTTCAGCCGACGCGTCCGCGCAGTCGCGCAGAGAGATTCCCATGGTTATCGTGCGGACGTCTAGATGCTGCTGGTCTATCATTTCAATGGTCTGCAGTATTTCGCCTGTGTTTATCATATC
>CAYYFY010000442.1:0-1586 GCA_964471035.1 uncultured Eubacteriales bacterium | reverse complement strand
CCTCCGCGTGACCTGTAAAAAGGCGTCGACAGTCTCCATGCCCTCTGTGACCTTGCCGAACGCCGCGTACTGTCCGTCGAGGAACGCGCAGTCGCCGTAGCAGATGAAAAACTGGCTGCTCGCCGAATTCGGGTTTTGGCTGCGCGCCATCGAAACGACGCCCCGCTGATGTGACAGCCCGTTGTTCACACCGTTCTGAGCAAACTCACCCTTAATTTTTTGCGCGCTGCCGCCCATCCCGTTGCCGTCGGGATCGCCGCCCTGCGCCATAAAACCGTCGACTATCCTGTGGAATGTAAGCCCGTCGTAAAATCCCTCTTTGACGAGCGACAAGAAATTTTCAACCGTGACGGGCGCGTGCTCCGGGTACAGCTCAACGGTAAACTCCGCGCCGTTCTCCATAACTATTTTTACCTTATCCGACATAATTTTTATTTCCTTTCTATTTATAACAGGCTAATCAATTACGAAACGCCCGCAATTCTTAAGAGATAAAATTTATAGAAACGATTAATTATACAGGCTGTTCTGGCGGGGTAATCGTATATTGCGCCGTATTGTTGACCGTATAGACATACTGGGCATTGACCGGCTTGCCCGTAGTCGCGTCGGTGCTGGTCAGCGTGAAGTCCCAGATATATGTGTACGCGTAGGAAGCGCTGAGCACCGCGCCGGTCGCCGCGTCGATCGTATAGACGACAGCGCCGTCCTTCAGCGTCAGGCTGTTGAATGTCCGCTGACTTGTCAGGTACGTCTTCGACGGCAGATTGAACATCCTGCCGTACGGAAGGTTCGTCATAATGTCCGGCAGCGTATTGTAAACAAAAGTGCCGTAGTTTAAGGTGACGGTATAGACGCCGTTTGTTTCAGTCATCTGCGCCTTTAAGACGTCGGCAGCCTTCGCCTTACTTGACCACACCTGACCTCTGACGGGAAAGCTATAGTTGTGATTCGCTTCGGGTTCGGACTTGATGGATGCTACCTGAGGCTCGTAAGCTTTTTTAATGTTGTCGCGCTGGGTTTTCCACTGGGCGATAGCCTTATCTATTTCGGCGGCTTTTTCTTTGGATATAAGCCCCATCGCAAGCATTGTCTTCTTATATTTCTCGTAGGTCGCGATCTGTTCATCCATATACGCGGCGAGCTCGCTCATCTCCTGCGTTTTTATATCCGCGGAGGGAATGGTCACTAAAATGCTCGGGCTGACGGTTGTTATCGTACCGTTAAGTCCCGGCTTTACCGTTTTGACGGCATTGGCTGACGCGCGGAAATATTGCAGAATAATCTCCTTGCTGAAATCGCTCAGTCCCGCCGCGCGGCGCAGGATAGCCCGCGCGTCGCCGGCGTCGATGTCGCCGCTGCCGTCGATGTCGCCCACCTTGAGCTGCTCGGCAGTCGGCTCATCGATATCCGCTGCCATACGCAGAGCCAGACGCGCGTCAATAATGCCGATACCGCCGCCGTTGATGTCGCCGTAATTCGGGTCGCACAGCATTTTTAGCTGTTCGATTGTCAGCGGAGTGCCCGCGTCCTCTGCGCTCGCCGCCGCCGTAAAGAACGGCAGGATGCAGCAAAGTGACAGCAGC
>CAYYFY010000441.1:0-1599 GCA_964471035.1 uncultured Eubacteriales bacterium | reverse complement strand
ACCATATGGTGCCGGTCGTCTGCGGAACGTCTTACCGCAACAACGGGGTTCAGAAGCTCCTCGACGCGGTGGTGGACTATATGCCCGCCCCGACGGACGTCGAAGCCATCAAGGGCGTAAACCCCAAAACTGACAAAGAAGAAGAGCGCCATTCCTCAGACAGCGAACCGTTTTCGGCGCTTGCCTTCAAGATTGCCGCCGATCCGTTTGTCGGAAAGCTCTGCTTTTTCAGAGTCTATTCCGGCAAGGTAGAGGCGGGGGCTACCGTGTATAACACGGCCAAGGACAACCGCGAGAGAATGGGGCGCATCCTTCAGATGCACTCCAATCACCGGCAGGACCTTGACTGCTGCTACGCGGGAGACATCGCCGCGGCGGTAGGCCTTAAAAACACCACGACCGGCGACACACTGTGCGACGAGCGCCACCCGATCATCTTAGAATCCATGGACTTTCCTGAGCCCGTTATCCGCGTGGCCATCGAGCCGAAAACAAAAGCCGGTCAAGAAAAAATGGGCATCGCTTTACAAAAGCTTGCCGAGGAGGACCCCACCTTCAAGAGCTATACCGACGAGGAAACGGGGCAGACCATCATCGCGGGCATGGGCGAACTGCATTTAGAGATCATCGTAGACAGAATGCTGCGCGAGTTTCGGGTCGAGGCCAACGTCGGCAAGCCGCAGGTCGCCTACAGGGAGACCATTACGGCATCTGCCGAAGCCGACACCAAATACGCCCGCCAGACGGGAGGCCACGGTCAGTACGGTCACGTCAAGATCCGCATCGAACCGAACCCTCAAAAGGGATACGAGTTTGAGAATAAGATCGTCGGCGGCGTGATCCCGAAAGAATATATCAATCCCACCGAGCAGGGTATCAAGGGCGCCATGTTGTCCGGCGTGTTTGCCGGCTACAATGTCGTCGATGTCAAGGTAACGCTCTACGACGGCTCTTATCACGAGGTCGATTCCTCGGAGCTCGCTTTCAAAATGGCAGGCTCCATCGCTTTCAAGGAGGCAATGCGCAAGGCGGCTCCGGTGCTGATGGAACCGATTATGAAGGTTTCCGTCACCGTGCCGGACGATTATATCGGCGACGTGCTCGGCGACCTGACCGCGCGCAGAGGCTTAGTCCAGGGCACCGAATCAAGGCCGGGCGCCACACAGGTCACGGCAAACGTGCCGCTCTCGACGATGTTCGGCTACGCTACGGACCTGCGCTCGAAAACGCAGGGCAGAGGGCAGTACGCCATGGAACCGAGTCACTATATGCCGGTCCCGAAGAGCATTTCCGAGTCAATTGTCAGCGACAGATTCAAAAACAACGCATAATTTGCAAAAACACTTGTATTTTCTTTAGTAATTTGGTAAACTGCTAACCGTATGAATTAAGATTGTCATATCAAAGGAGGAAAAACACTCATGGCAAAGCAAAAATTTGAGAGAACCAAACCCCATGTAAACATTGGCACCATCGGTCACGTCGATCACGGCAAGACCACGCTGACCGCGGCTATTACGAAGACGCTCGCTATGCAGGGAAATGCTCAGTTCGTCGATTACGGCAACATCGATAAAGCCCCCGAAGAGAGAGCGCGCG
>CAYYFY010000440.1:0-1606 GCA_964471035.1 uncultured Eubacteriales bacterium | reverse complement strand
GCCGCCCTTGTTTACGGCGTATTCGCGGTGTTTATGATCGGCAAGGGACTCGGTCAAGGCGATATGCCGACCGTCGAGCGGTATATGATGAATCTGTATTTCGAGTCGGCGGCGATGATTCTGACGCTGGTGACGGTCGGTAAGTTTTTAGAAGAGCGCTCCAAAGGCAGGACCGGCGCGGCGATAGAAAAGCTCCTTGAACTGACCCCCGACACCGTATCGGTGCTGCGCGACGGCAAGGAAACAGCGGTGCCCGCTTTTGAAATCGCCGTCGGCGACATCGTCGTCGTGCGTCCCGGCGAGCGTATTCCCATAGACGGCGTCGTCGAGGAGGGCGCGTCGGCGGTCGATGAATCGGCGCTGACAGGCGAAAGCATCCCGTCTGAAAAGATGGCGGGCGACGAGGTCATTTCCGCGTCCGTCGTCCAGAACGGGCGGCTGCTCATCAGAGCCAAGCGCGTCGGCAAGGATACGACACTGTCGCAGATCATCGCTCTTGTCGAGGACGCGGGCGCCTCGAAAGCGCCCGTCGAACGCTTAGCCGATAAGGTGAGCGGTGTGTTCGTGCCGGTCGTTATTGGGATTGCCGTGCTCGCCGCCGCCGCGTGGCTGCTTTCGGGACAAACCTTTGAATTTTCACTTTCCGTCGGGATTGCGGTACTCGTAATTTCGTGTCCGTGCGCGTTGGGGCTGGCGACGCCCGTCGCGGTCATGACGGCGACAGGCAAGCTTGCCTCAGAAGGGATTCTTATTAAATCTGCCGAGGCGCTGGAGACGCTGCATGCCGTCGATACGGTCGTCCTCGATAAGACCGGCACGCTGACAGAAGGGCGTCCCGCGGTGACGGATGTCGTCCCCGCCGACGGGACGAATGACGACAAGCTTTTGCGGATTGCCGTTTCTTTGGAGACGGGCAGCGAGCATCCGCTGGCACAGGCGGTCCTCGTTTTCGCCGACGATGTCGTGCCATACCGCGCCAATACATTCCAAACGGTACCGGGACGCGGTATCACCGCCGAGATTGACGGAGTGTGGTACAGCGGCGGCAGCGCCGCGTTTATGCGTGAGCTGAATGTGGATACCGCACTGCTCGGAAAGCATGCCGCCACGCTTTCCGCCGAAGGGAAAACCCTTCTCTGGTTTTCGGAGGAAACACGGCTTTTGGGCTTAATCGCCGCGGCGGATACCTTACGGACAACGAGCGCCGAAGCGGTAGCATTGCTGAAAGCGCTCGGCGTTGCGGTCACGCTCTTGACCGGCGACAGCCGCGCGGCAGCCACAGCGGCGGCTGAAACCGCAGGCATCGACAGCGTGATTGCCGAGGTGCTGCCCGCCGATAAGGAAAAGGTCGTGTCCGATCTTAAAAAGCAGGGTAAAAAAGTGGCGATGGTCGGCGACGGCATCAACGATTCCCCGGCACTCGCCGCCGCCGATGTCGGTATCGCCGTCGGGCGCGGGGCGGATATCGCGCTGCTCACGGCCGACGTCGTTCTGATGAGGGACGATCTGCGCGGCGTCGCACGTGCCATCGGGTTCTCAAAAAAGACCATGCGCAACATCCGGCAAAACCTGTTTTGGGCGTTTATCTACAACGTGCTCGGCATTC
>CAYYFY010000439.1:0-1614 GCA_964471035.1 uncultured Eubacteriales bacterium | reverse complement strand
AATCTGTTTAGGTTTAGAAATAAAACGATTTTTCTAAACTCGCCAAAATTACGGATTTTGGAGTTGAGCAGTCATTAATTATAAACAATCCCCGCCGTTGAAATGAACAGTCAATATCCGCTAAACCTTCCGGCGCGGCTTCAAGTCGGGAGAGGTCAGATCGAACAGCAGCGCGACGCCGACCGCGCCTATCACGGTGAGTACGGTTTCCGGCAGCATATAACCGGCGTTGTAGGTGAGCGTGTAATGAAGAACGGTTTCGCCCTCGGGCGTATAACCGCTCCAGACGGTAGCTCCGGACAGCGCGTGGCACAAATAGCGTAACGCCGAGCCTAAAACAGAGCCCAAGGCGATTTCGAGCTCCGGACGGCGCAGCTTCCCCTTAAAAAGCCCTCCGAGCCCGAGGGCGGCGAACGCGCCGATGTAATCGATGAACGCGACAACCAGTATAGCCGCGATCCCCGATACATAGGAGAAGGCCTTTATGCCGAAGATCATCTGAATAACGCCCATGGCGGCGCCGGTAAGCAGCCCCCATCTGGTGCCGTAGCGGTAGGCGATCAACACGATAGGCAGCTGACTGAAGACGGTGACCGAACCGCCGAAGGGCATCGGGACGACGGGAATAAAACTGAGGGAGGCCGCCAGCGCGAGCATGACGGCGCTTTCGACAAGCCGTCTTGTGGTTTTGATTGTGTTCATGATTTTTCCCCTTTCAAAAATATCGCCAAGCGTTTACGGACGCTTGGCGATTGAAAGGTAAATTTTTCGCTCCCTACGTCGGCATTATCCGCATCAGGTCTAGGGCACGGGAGAATCCGTTGCCCTAAGGGTCAAAGGCGAGTTAGCCTTAATCTCAGCCGAATTTCATCAGCACCCCTGTATTCACTTGGCAAATGCTATTATACCGCGTTTTCGAAAAATGTCAAGAGCTACGCGAGAAAGAGCTACGCGAGAAAACGCGCCAAAAAGTCGCGGGTACGCTCCTTTTCGGGGTGATTGAAGATGATTTCGGGCGGGTTCTCCTCGCAGATGACGCCGGCGTCCATAAAGACGACGCGGTCGGACACCTCCTTGGCAAAGCCCATCTCATGCGTGACGACGAGCATTGTCAGTCCCGTGTTGACAAGCCCCTTCATGACTGTGAGTACCTCGCCGACCATTTCGGGGTCAAGAGCGCTCGTCGGCTCGTCAAACAAAATGACCTCGGGGTCCATCGACAGCGCCCGCGCGATGGCGGCGCGCTGCTTCTGCCCGCCGGAAATCTGACGGGGCTTGGCGTTGATGAACTGGAGCATACCGACGGTTTCAAGATAGTCTTTAGCGGTCTTTTCGGCGTCGGCGCGGTTCTTTTTTAAGACCTTTACCTGTCCCGCCACACAGTTTTCGAGCACGGTCATATTATTGAACAGGTTGAATTGCTGAAAGACCATGCCGACCTTCGCGCGGTACCTCGGGACAGAAAAGCCCTTGTCGAGAATGTTCTCCCCGTGGTAGAGAATATCGCCGGACGTCGGCGTCTCAAGCAGATTGATACAACGCAGCAGCGTGCTCTTTCCCGAGCCGGACGAGCCGATGATACTGACGATCTCACCCTCTGAAACGGTCATCGTG
>CAYYFY010000438.1:0-1615 GCA_964471035.1 uncultured Eubacteriales bacterium | reverse complement strand
AATCGGTACCGGCGGACCCTATGATTTATGCGCCGCCGGACGGTACTGGTGTTGGGACGCCGCGTATAAAGCTTCTTGCGGTGACGGCGAGGCGCTTCTGAGCCAGCTTTTACAGGTGTCCGCGCAGGCGCGGTTCGATAATTGGCACATGGGCGAGCGTTATGACATGAATTATGTCTATTACAACGTCGGTGACGACGCGCAGCGCAACTGGCACGGAGCGTCGCTGTATTATGAATATCCGAACGTCTTTCTATATGTGCTCATCTGCCTGTATCTCGGAATAACACACGGCTTTGACTGCGACTTTATCTTAAATCCGCAAATAGAACACGGAACCGTCACCTCGGAAATCCACGGAATTTCCTATACCGTGGGGGACGGTATAACCGTACAAAACCTTACAGGCAGACCGTTGACAATATATCTGCCCGCTTATAATAAACGTGTTGTACTTCCGCCAAACGGTCAAATATCTGAGAATGGGGAAAAAGCATGAGGAAACCGAACTTCGCGGCAATTAAAGACAAAGCGATAAACGGTGTTATCGACGTTAAGACCTATTGGGATAACCCGAAGCCCGGCAATTATGTCTCCAACAAGGAGTTTATGTATTTTATTCTCGGCGCGGGCGGCTGCGGCGCGGCGGGCGCAAGCGAGCGCCAGCTCTATTTTTCGGCGGGCTGCTTCTTTGTCGGGGCGATTTTTGGGTTGGCTATGAAGGATTTCGTCATGCTCGGCATCGTCGGCACGATTCTCAGCTATGCCTTCAATCCCATCAATATGCTGGTTACCGACAACCTCGGCCGTCTGCCTAAAAAGACGATGCGCTGGATTAATTCAATCAATATTGTTTTCGCCGTCGTCGGCATCGGCTGCTTTTTCATACCGCATACGATGTTTGAATCCATTATGCCGGCTTTTCCGCAGATCGTCGGCACAAAGCTGCTGATACAGGTGGTATACTGTTATTACCGTATCGTCATTTTCAGATGGCTCGCCCCAAAATACGGCAAATACAAGCCGTGGATTTTCGTCAACTACGCGCCGTTTGTGCTGACCTCGTTTTTACTCGTCTATTTCCCGTACGGAAACTATGTATACTATCAGCGTTTCTGGATCATGCACCTGATGTTCAGCATCTGGTCGCTGTTCTCTTATTACAACGATCAGGTCGGCTGTATAGAGAACGTCATCACGCCGAATACCGTCGAGCGGACGAAAATCATGTCGCTCGGTTCCCTTTTATATAATTTATTCCCGTCGATCGTTGAAATCGCGCTGCCGGTTTTAGTAGCCGCTACCGGCGGCTATACGGCACTGCGCTCATTCAAGACCTCTGTGCTCTTCGCGATGCTCTTTTTCTCGCCCTTGTCCTTAATCCTTGCTTTTAAGGTCAAGGAGCGGGTTTTCATCGATTTAGACAGACGTCCGGACATCAGCTTCAAAAAAGGCGTCAAGGAGGCTATGAGAAACAAGTACATCTGGATTCGGACTGTCAGCGGCGTACTGGGGAGCTTTCGTAACGGCGCCATCGACATCATCACCATCATGGTGGTGTATATGCTCAGAAGGGACTGGGTCATCGCGGTGCTCAGCGCCGTCGTCGGCACCT
>CAYYFY010000437.1:0-1627 GCA_964471035.1 uncultured Eubacteriales bacterium | reverse complement strand
ATAGCTTCAAGCCCCTCCTCGATGTTTTCCCAGACGCAGCCCCACTCGTCGGTCGTCTTTCCGGCGCGGTAGGTCTCTGGCATTGTGACTTTTGTCACGTCGCTCGGCAGGTGGGGGAAAAACTGCGGATACTCCGCGGCGAGGCGTCTTAATTCCTCGCCGTATTTCATCCATGCCGCGGGCATGATCCCCACGGCAACGGGAATCGTTTCGGGGTAATCGTAAAGAATAGCCTTTTTCAGCAATGCGTCCATATTATTTGAAATAGGACAGGGCGACTTCGGCGGCTGACGCGGCGTCAACCGTATAGGCGTCCGCGCCGATCTCTTCGGCATACGCCTGTGTTACCGGCGCGCCGCCGACCATGACCTTGACCTGGTCGCGGACACCGGCTGCTACGAGATCGTCAACGATTTCTTTTTGTGAAAGCATCGTCGTCGTCAGGAGCGCCGAGAGGCAGACTACTTTCGCGCCGCTCTCCTTGATGGCTTCGACGATCTTATCGCCGCCGACGTCGACGCCTAAGTCGACGCACTCGATACCCACGCCCTCGAGCATCATCTTGACAAGATTCTTGCCGATGTCGTGAAGGTCGCCCTTGACCGTGCAGATGATGGCCTTGCCGACGGGCTTGACGCCTTCCTTCTGAAGCTCCGGCTTCAAAACGGCGACGCCCGCGTTCATGGCTCTGGCGGCAATGAGCACCTCGGGAACGTAGATTTTGTTCTCCTTGAACTTGGTACCAACCTCCATCATGGCGGAAATCAAGCCCTCGTTAAGGATGTCCTTGGCGGAATTGCCTTCGGACAGAGCTTGCTTCACAAGCTCCTCGACGTTCTTGGCGCGGCCTTTTTGCAGCATTTCGTTAATTTCGGTAAATACGGACACAATAAAACCTCCTCAGGTTAATTTGTATTTATTTTAGTATAAAATAACACAGAAATAAGTAACGGTGTTCGCCCCATTATGATAGTTGATGCCGCTCTTTCCAGCGAGTTCGACGACGTTGACGCCGCACGCCTCGACCGAGACAACGACCAAGTCCGGCAGACGGCAGGGCGCGTTTGGCTAGGTGCAGCTTTCGCAGAGCGTGCACGAGCCGTGCCCGAGCGCCAAAAACGGCGTGCCGTCCTGTTTCATGGCGTCGATGACGGCATAGAGAATCACATCGGTTTCGGCGGCGACGCGCTGCATCCCCTCATAGTCGAAGGAATCCTCAAGGTCGCCCTTATGGGTAAAGATGAGCACGTTTTCATAGGCGGTTATTCTTTCCCGCCATTCCTCCATCTCCCCGACGCCGGGGGGACAGGTCCAGCTTCTGCCGTAACGCCCACAGAAATTGGCTTCGCAGGCCTTGCGGACATCCGCGGAGAACGGGATTTTCTCCGTATCAATAACCGCCGACTGGAACACGCCCTCGAAATCCTCAATACGGATCATACAATCTCCTTATTTCAGCAGACCGAACAGCTCTTTTTTACGGTCAAGATAGTAGAGGTAGTCCTCCTCGGGGACGTTGGGCGGACAGCGGTGGTCGCAGAACGGGATATAGCCGCCGCGCTTTACGAGGGGAATCAGCGTGTCAAGATACTTGGCAGTGACTTTCCTGTAGTTTTTTCTCTTCTCG
>CAYYFY010000436.1:0-1630 GCA_964471035.1 uncultured Eubacteriales bacterium | reverse complement strand
CTGCTCGGAGCGACGCCCGCGGTACATAAGCTCACCAACACCATCGTTTCTATCCGCCGCTACCATAGGCGCTCTCTGCCCTCGGTGTTCAAGAGGATTCGTCAGGCGATGCCCGACGCCGTACTGGCTTCATACTGCAACTGGAACCCGATCAATCACGGCATCATTGAGCGCAGCGCGAAGGTTGACCGCTTTTCCGTGAAGCCTGACAGCGTTCTGACCGAAGCCATTGTGAAATACGTCGCCGAAAAGAAACCGGCGTTTCTGTTCGTGCAGCTCGACGACCCCGACGGCGGCGGACACAGCCACGGCTACGGCGAAGAGGGGCATCTGAAAACAATACAAGAAGCGGACGCGCATGTGGGGCGTATTTATGACGCCTACAGGGACGCAGGGCTGCTCGGCGACACGCTGTTCATCGTCAACACCGACCACGGCGGTCAGGGACACGGTCACGGCGGCTGGTCGGATACCGAAAAAACCGTATTCTTAGGCGCCGCCGGAAAGGGCGTGCCCAAGGGCACAATCGGCCTCACCGAAACGCGCGACATCGCGGCTATCGTGCTCTACGCGCTGGGGCTGCCCGTTCCCGCGACCGACGAGAACGGCTTTTCTTCGCAGGTGCCCGACGGCATTTTCTCGAATGTAGCCGGAGCGCACCGCAGGAGCGTATAACACGCCATGTCCTGTGACCGGGTCACCGAAACTTTTCATAAAAAACAGATACACTGGTACCAAAGAACAAAAAGGAGTTGCTCAGTATGTCAGTGTATCATTTAACCAAAGAAAATTTCGAATCCGAAATACTTAATTCAGAGAAGCCGGTTCTCGTGGACTTCTACGCGGCCTGGTGCGGACCCTGCAAGATGCTTTCTCCGGTCATCGACGAGCTTGCCGATGAAACCGATGAGGTCAAGATCATGAAGGTCAACGTCGAGGAGGAGCCGGAGCTTGCCAAGGTGTTCACGGTCATGAGCATCCCGACTCTCGCCTTGATCGAAAACGGGGTCGTCACAAAAACCTCCGTGGGGGTCAAGCCGAAGTCGGCCATCCGCGAAATGCTGCAGATAGGTTAAAAAATCAGGGCTGCAATCCGCAGCCCCCTTTTTTATTCGCCATTCGAAATCGCTCTGCGATTTCCCTTTAAATCTAAAATCTTTTATTTATGTCAGGCTTCTCAACCTTTTTTTATCAATAATTTTTATCTCCCCGCGCGACAGGCTGACAAGTCCCTCTCCGGCGAAATATTTAAGCATTCGTGTTACGACCTCGCGGGCGCTGCCCATATATTTGGCAATCTGCTCATGTGTCAGACGTATCTCATCGGAGCCGGTTTTGGCGCTCTCATCGCTTAGAAAGATGGCAAGCCTGCGATCGAAGCTCATAAACAATATCTGCTGCATCGTCCACATGACGTCGGAAAAACGCTCGACAGCCAGCTTATAGCCGAACGCTTCGACATAGATATTCTGCGCGGAGATACGCCGAAATATGGTCGCATTCAAAAGCAATACTTCACTGTCCTCCCCCGCCTCGACGAACACGTCAAAGGTGATGGCGTCGAACACGCAGGAGGCCGACAGCACGCAGACATCGTCCGGATATAAGCGATAGAGCGTGATGTCCCGCC
>CAYYFY010000435.1:0-1643 GCA_964471035.1 uncultured Eubacteriales bacterium | reverse complement strand
GCCAGCACACTTCACGTTCCGCAGAACACTTCACGTTCCGCAGAACACTTCACGTTCCGCAGAACACTTCACGTGCGCCAGCACACTTCACGTTCCGCAGAACACTTCACGTTCCGCAGAACACTTCACTTTACAATGGGTGAGGGCAACGCCCTCCCGAAACTTTCAACTTTAATTATAAACCAAACAGTTTCTTCCCATTCCCATACAGTATCCCGTCCGCCAGCATCATCGCGTATTCTATATCAAACGCTCCGTCCTCAACCATTTCTGAGAGCGTCAGCGCCAGCGTGTGCTCCATAGCCAGCAGCGCGCCGCAGGAATCCTCCGACATCCACGCGTCGCAGCCCCACGTCAGGCGGGAGGCGTCGGAGACCTCAAGGGCGGTTTGGATATACTCTGTCGCCGCGCGGGTGGACAGATACGGTATCCAGCAGGTGTCCGACCAGACATTTCTAAAATTGTGCAGCAGCGCGTAGGTGTCGCCGAGCCACGGGAAGCCGCCGTGGAGCAGATGGAATTTTGTGTCCGGATGGTCTTCAATCAGCGTTAAGAGCCGGATCGGGTTGGTATTTTTGAGCTGACCCATGCCCGTATGGATTTGCAGCGGCAGCCCGTATTCCGCCGCCGCCTCGCACAGCGCGCGCATGACGGTATTGCCGAAGGCGTTGATTTCGTCGGCGCGGGCGTCGGGGTTATTGAGTGCTTTTTCCGCTTTTTTGGGGTTGTATTCGTCAAAATCGAGAGGCCGTTCGTAGGCGATGGCGCATTTGAGCGCTTTGCTGCCGGCGGCCTTTTTATTTTTTATCGCCTTTTTCATTTCATTCAGATATTCGGCGAGGGTCGGAATGTCCGTCTTCTCAAAGGTGGACCAGGCGAAAAAGCCGTTAGGGTCAGGCTTATCCTTCAAATATCCCGAAAAATAGCTGTCGCAGCGAAAGCTCGGACTAAAAAGCTCCGGATGACCGAGGTCGGAGCCGGGGTCGGGCTGGCGCTCGTTGACGATTGTTTCAAAGCGGCAATTATCTGTCAACAGGCGTAAGTGGTGCGTCGGGTCGCGGTAGGCGGCCCTGACGGCTTCGTCGAGCGGGGGGAGATTGTCCGCTGTGAACGGTATGCCGTACAGGCTTTCGAGTGCCTCGAACAGCCAGCGGAAATACGTGTTGCAGCGATAGGTATTAATATAGGCTTCACAGGCGTCCCTGTCAATAAAATCGGGCGGGGGGGCGAGCCAGTTGGTATAGGAGTTCGTGAGCAAAAACCGCAGATCGGCGCCCTTGAGCAGCGCGTCGGGCAGGTGATGGCTGTGGGTATTGACTAAAGGACAGGAACGGATGTGCTCTCTGATCCGTAAAGCAAGCTCGTTCATGTGTGTGCCTCCTCAAAAAAGACAGAGCCCCGTTTTGAG
The DNA here is from genome assembly GCA_964471035.1 of uncultured Eubacteriales bacterium. GTDB lineage: Bacteria > Bacillota > Clostridia > Oscillospirales > Acutalibacteraceae > DTU089. The sequence continues at coordinate 235 of CAYYFY010000435.1, read as the reverse complement.
GGGCTCTTGTAAACATTTATTTCGCTTTCGCTCTTTTGGCGGCGGCTCGTTGGAAGACCTTGACGATCTCGACAATCGGGATGACGGAGATTGCCAGAGCGAGGGCGACGCCGTATTCCGACCAGGTGATCGGCGAAAAACCGAAGGCGTTTGCCAAAAACGGGACTTCGATGACGGCGGTCGTCAGTATCAGTGAAGCGACCATAGAGCCGTACAAGAAGATGTTGCGGCTGCC
>CAYYFY010000434.1:0-1672 GCA_964471035.1 uncultured Eubacteriales bacterium | reverse complement strand
CATTGGAGCGAAAGCAGCGAAAACGCGTACGCGGCAAACGCGCCGCGTGAGCAGTTTTATACGAACAACGTCGTTCCCTGTCCGGGCGCGGAGCATATACTGCTCTCTTTCCCGATGCGATTTGTGGAAAACCGCAAGAAGGTGCCCGAGTATCCGAAGGACAAAGCTATCTGCGACAACGTGTTCATGGCGAGCCGCGACGGCGTGAACTGGGACAGGAGCTTTATTGAGCCGTGGGTTTTGCCCTCTATGGACAGGCGCTGCTGGACGCAGCGCAACTACAATCCGGCGCGCGGTATCTTTATAAAGGATGAGGTCATGAATTTCTATGTGACCGAGCATTACCAGTGGGATGACTGCCATCTGCGCCGCTATACGCTGCCGCTGCACCGGTTCGCCTCGCTCAGAGGGGACTATCAAGGGGCGACGGTGATTACGAAGCCGTTTATGGCGACGGCGGATTCTCTGCTGCTCAATTATGCCACCTCGGCGGCGGGGGATGTGTCCGTCGCCGTCCTCGACGAGAACAAACGCGCCGTAGAGGGCTTCGGTTTTTCTGAATGCGGCGACATTTACGGTAACGAATTGGCGTATAAGGTAACGTGGAACGAAAAACACTTTGCGGCGCTGTCGAATAAAACAATCCGGCTTGCCTTTCGCTTAAAAGAGGCCGATTTGTACGCTTTTACGCTGAAATAGTTGAAACGCAACCGCCGGTTGCGCAAGTTCCAAGTCCGCTTTATAGACTGCAACCGTAAAATCCGCTACGATAAAGGCGCAGTCGGAACGCGGTGCGCGCGGCGTTTTAGGCGCAAATAAAAATGGGGGCATTAATATGATACTGGCGGATAAAATTTTAGCGCTGCGTAAGCAAAGCGGCTGGTCGCAGGAGGAGCTTGCGGAAAAATTAGGCGTTTCAAGGCAATCAATTTCCAAGTGGGAGGGCGCGTCGGCGATTCCCGACATCGCGAAAATTTTAGAGATGTCAAAAATCTTCGGCGTCACGACCGACTATTTACTCAAAGACGATATGGATGCGCCCCTGTATACAGATACCGACGACAGCGGCGGGAGCGTGCGCGTGACGTTAAAGGAAGCAAACGAGTTTATGGACGCTATGGCGGCTCACGGGCGGCGTATCGCTTTTGGCGTTTTGCTCTGCATCCTGTCGCCGGTACCGCTGATTTTAATGGCCGGCTTATCCGAAACAGCCAGCCGGTTTCGCATAGCCGAGAACGTCGCTGTAGGCTTAGGGGTGACGCTGCTGCTGTTTACGGTCGCCGCCGCGGTGGCGATATTTATCATCAGCGGCATGAAAATGGGGCGGTATTCGTATTTTCAAAACGGTGACTTTGACACGGAATACGGCGTGTCGGGCGTTGTCAAGGAAAAAAGAGACGCCTTTGAGGGACGCTTTATCGCGGCGATGGCGGTCGGGGTCGCGCTGTGTATCGTCTGCGCGGTTCCGCTGATTATCGCGGGTGTGACGAACGCCTCCGAAGCGGTCTGTATTCTTCTGACCGGCTTGCTGCTTGCGCTTGTAGCCGTCGCCGTGTATCTTTTTATATCGTTCAATATGAAAAGAAGCAGCTATCTGCAGCTTCTGCGCGAGGGCGACTACGCCCCCAAGGTGAGGGAGTACAATAAAAAGATTGAGCGCATAGGCGGGGTG
>CAYYFY010000433.1:0-1676 GCA_964471035.1 uncultured Eubacteriales bacterium | reverse complement strand
ATCATTCCGGCGACGGTTTTGTCGGTTTCGACCAGCGCCGAAGAAACGACGCCGTCAAACAGCTCGCGGTTATATTCCCTGACGATACTAAAAGTATAAAGCGTGCCGAGGACGACGGTCACATAGGCGGTCATCATGAACGAAACGGTCAGGTAGCGGAAGATGCGGCTCTGGTAGTTGCGTATCCCCAGATGCCCCTCAAGCCCGACGACCTTGTAATAACCGTCGTCCGGAGTAAAGCTTGAGAGACCGAGATCGACGAAATCCGTGTCTTCGATAGCTTCCACGACCGTATGCTTCAAAGCGCGCCGTATGCTTTTCCGAACACAGAGCAGCACCGCTAAAAAGCCGAACAGGACGCCGATGAGCAGCGCGAGCGGGCGGGGGGAGAGTGTTACGGGCAGTATGTCGATTCCGGCAGGCTGCGCCATGCGCAGAAAGACGAGCTCAAAACCCCAATCGGTCAAAAACGTACCGAGCGTACCCAGCAGCAGCCCTGCGGGGATGCCTATGGCGCACAGGTACAGCGTTTCGTACAACGCGCCCTTACGCAAGTGGCGTGTATTGGCTCCGGCGGCTAAAAGCAAACCGTAAAAGCGGTTTCTGTCGGCGGAGCCGACGGTAAACGTGATCTTGACCGACAGATAAGCTATGAGCAGCGTCAGTAGGCCGAGAACGGCGAGAATGATCGGCGTGTTCTGCAGGAGCGCCTCGGCGGAGAACAGGATGTCCGCGCTGAAATCTGAGGCTGTCTCGCTGTTGAACAGCGTGTAGATCACCTCGGCAAGATTCATGATCCCCGCCGCGGCAAGAGCGCCCGCCGATTCCCCTGAGAGAGAACCGGCGACGGCGAGCAGATAATCGAGCACACACAGGCAGAGCGAGGCGGCGATGACCGTCAGCGTGACGGCGAGCGTCAGCCCGCCGATATAGGTGAGCGACCGGCTTTTATTCAACGTCAGGTTCCGCTTTGTCACAAGCGCGATGGCGTTCATGCGCCGTCTCCCTTCCCCGAGTCCCCGACAATTCGGCCGGCCTCGATCTCGATGACACGGTCAGCCTGCGCGGCGATTTTTTCACTGTGGGTGACGACGATCAGCGTTGTTTTAAACGTGTCGCTCGATTTGCGGAGCAGCTCCATAATGTCGTCAGCGTTCTTTTTATCGAGATTGCCCGTCGGTTCGTCGGCGAGAATCAGACGCGGAGCGTTTATCAGCGCGCGTCCGATGGCGGCGCGCTGCTGCTGTCCGCCGGAGAGCTGATTGGGCATGGAAGTGGTCTTGTTACTCAGGTTGAGCATAGAGAGCAGCCCGCTGACTTTTTTATGATCGACCGCTTTTTCGGCCATCAACAGCGGAAAGCTGATGTTTTCCTCGACATTCAGAACGGGTATCAGGTTGAAAAACTGATAGATCATACCCACCGTGCGGCAACGGAACGCCGAAAGCGTTTTGTCGTCGAGGGCGTAGATGTCCTGCCCGTCAATAAACACCTTGCCCTTCGTCGGTTTATCGACACCGCCGAGCACATGGAGCAGCGTCGATTTACCAGAGCCGCTCGAGCCGACGACGGCGACAAACTCGCCCTCCTCAACCGAAAGCGACACGTTAAAAAGCGCCGCGGTCGCCGCCGCGCCGATACCGTAGGTCTTGTATACATTTTCAAGCCGGAGCATT
>CAYYFY010000432.1:0-1687 GCA_964471035.1 uncultured Eubacteriales bacterium | reverse complement strand
GGCACCAGACTTTGACTCTGGCATTCGTAGGTTCAAATCCTGCCATCCCAGCCATATGATCCATTAGCTCAGTCGGCAGAGCACCTGCCTTTTAAGCAGGGTGTCCGGAGTTCGAATCTCCGATAACTCACCAGAAAAAACGCCGAAAGGCGTTTTTTCAACTATATTCGCCTTGCGGCGAGTGATATTACTCTGTAATGATATTGTTCCGCAGTGATATTGGGCTTTGCCCAGTGAAGAGGCGAATATAATATCACTGAAGTCCGCAGGCTTCAATATCACTCCAAGCGCAGCGCGGAATATCACTTTTACCGTAAGGTAAAAAATAGAAATCTGCTTGGCGGATGGGTGGATTTTATTTTAAATAATTTGTTTCTGTTGATTATTATCTCTCATTATGCTATCATTTTTCCATAGGAGGGTGAGCGTTATGGACAGTTTCGACGCCTTTCAGGGCGGTGTGGAATACGGAGGCTTACGCAGCAGGAACGAGATTCGCATTCTCGTCTGTTATTTGCTGTCGCGCGTCGGCGAGCCGCTCTCGGTCAGTCAGCTTGCCGAGTGCCTGTCGGGCATCGGGCTTGTCAATTATTTTGAAATCAGCGAAGCCGCCGGTTACCTGCTTCAATCGGGCGCCGTCGGCGCCGCGCCGTACCACGGCGGGGAGTGCCTGACGGTTACACAGAGCGGGCGGGAAATTGCCGGAACACTCGAGTCGAGCCTGACGCGCTCGGTACGCGATAAGGCTGTCGGCGCGGCGTTTAAACTGCTGTCACGCGCGCGCTCGGAGCGTGAGAACGCGGTCACGGTCGAAAAGCGCGAGGGCGGCTATTTCGTCACGTTCGTCATGACCGGTTTTTCGGAGGAGATACTGAAGCTGACGCTTTTCGCGGCGGACGGTATGCAGGCAGAGATGCTCAAAGACGGCTTTCTAAACGACCCTACAGGGTTTTACACAAGCGTCATCGATAAGCTGATAAAAAAGGAGAATGACCGTGGATAACAGAGCCATGTTTAAGCTTGGGTATGGGTTGTATGTGCTGACCGCTCGCGATGGGGAGAGGGACAACGGCTGTATCGTCAATACGGTCATGCAAATAACCTCAACGCCCAACTGCATCACCGTCGCGGTCAATAAGCAGAATTTTACGCACGACATGATCGCGAAAACGTGGCGGTTCAACGTTTCGGTTATTGACGAAACCGCGGATTTCGGGCTGTTTGAGCGGTTCGGCTTTCACAGCGGCGGTGAGGTCGATAAATTTAAGGATTATGAACCCGTAAAGCGGAGCGAAAACGGGCTGCTCTATGTGACAAAAAGCGCCAACGCCTTTCTCAGCGCCAAGGTGATTTCGATGGTTGACGCCGATACGCATACGCTCTTCATCGCCGAGATTACCGACGGCGCCGTCCTGTCGGACGCCGCGTCGGCGACATACGCGTTTTATCACAGCAACATAAAGCCCAAGCCCGAAAAGACGAATAAAAAGGGCTGGCGCTGTAAAATATGCGGCTATATCTACGAGGGCGAGGTGCTGCCGCCGGATTTCGTCTGTCCGGTCTGTAAGCATCCCGCGTCGGATTTCGAAAAAATCGAATAGGCTGTTTGATTTGTGAATAAATAATGCCTACTTAGGTTTAGAAAAACAACGGTTTTTCTAAACCCGCCAAAATCCGTGATTTTGGC
>CAYYFY010000431.1:0-1693 GCA_964471035.1 uncultured Eubacteriales bacterium | reverse complement strand
GGTGTTCGCCGCAAAGAAAAACGCGGCGAAAAACTGCATGGTCAAAATCATATACAGCGCGCTGTTGCCGTAACGCAGTGCGCTGTCGGCCGGCAGGCACCAATAAAAGATACAGCAGGCAAAGGTGTAAATAAACGTCATGACGGAGAAGGAGATGTACGTTTTCTTCTCCCCGAGTTTTTTATTGATCAGCGGGATAAGACAGACGCCGAGCATGCCGGTTATCGCGCCCGAAAGGCCGGGCAGCCACGTCGCGTCCGCCGTGGTGTCCATCTGCGTGCCGAAAAAATTGATTTTGCCTACCAGCGCCCCGTTTGCCTGTACGCAGACGATGGTGCCCATCGTACGGGCAAAGCCGAGAATGTTGATGAGAAACACAATGAGGATCATCTTGTTGTTTTTCAGCTCGGTAAACATTTCTTTCATGGAAACGCCCGTCGCCGGCGTGGTTTTTACCGCTTCCCTGTTAAAGAAATAGATCAACAGATAACAGCCTGTGCAGAACACCATGAACAACAGCGCCGTCGCCAGATAATAGTCCTTGTCCGGATAATCGCTCGTTCCCTTTAAGGCGCTGAGCACCATCATCACAATCGTCACGAATACGCCGGGCGCGACAAGCGCGATGGATTTCGCGATGTTCGATAGCGTGGCGGCGAGGTTGCGTTCTTCGGCATGGGGCGTGAGCAGCGAGAGCATACCCTGCGACGGGATGTCCGCAAAGCTCATGGCAAGGTTCCAGAGAACGCTGGTTAAGGTTATGTAGCCGTACAGCAGCGCTTTCCCCGCGGTACCGCCCGCGTTCTCAAACGGGATATAAATAAAGATAACGGTGGTGAGCAGGGCAAGGGGAAAGGCGCTGTACAAAATCCACGGACGGATTTTGCCGCCCTTTAAATTGCCGCGGTCGATCATCGCGCCGATAATGGGGTCGCCGATACAGCTGACGACTTTAGCGATAAAGATGATGACGGCGGAGGCGTAAAAAATGTTCGCGTCAAAGCCGGAGTACATTTTATTGTAAAACTCCGTCTGGAAGCTGTTGACATAGCCGATGAACAGCTGTACGCCGAAAATGCCGACGGCATAGATCAGCGCGTGTTTCGCGGTCAATACCTGATTCGTTTTTTTCATAAGAACCCTTTCAATATTCAGGACAAATGGGGCGTACGCGGCCGTGATAGCCGTCAATATCCTGATACGCCGTAAGACAGTGGAAAATAGTAATAAGCTCATGCATCGCCGAGAGCGTTTCCTCGCGCGCGCAAATATCTTCCCCGCGGTAACGGCAGCTGTCGAGCAGTATCCGTATAGATATAATCCGCCAGCGCCATGAGGATTGCCCCCACGCGGGCAACGCGGCTTCGATCTCCTCTGCGAGCTTTAACGCCTCGTCGGACAGAGAGGTCAGCGCGCTCTTCTGCTGGGCGCAGCAGGTGTGGTTCTGTTCAATCAGCGATATAAGGCGGCAGAACTTTTCCGTGTCGCCGCAGCCGAGCTCATAACGCGCGTACTGCGCGAGCGTTTCGGCTGGATCCCTGTTGTAATCCAGACAAAGTCCCGCGATCGTCGCCTTGCCGACATCCTCATAGATGCCTTCGGAATACAAAAATTCTCCCAGAAGCTTCCCCTCGGTCTGACGCCACAGGGACGTGATGCGCGCGGGGAGTCCCATCATGCCAAAGCCTCCCCA
>CAYYFY010000430.1:0-1742 GCA_964471035.1 uncultured Eubacteriales bacterium | reverse complement strand
TCTTGTTTTTCGTCAATTTGGTTTTAGTATAGGTTGCTTTTGTTGTCGTTATAAGCTTTGAATACGTGCCGCCGCTCGATGTCGCCATCCATACCTCATACCCTGTCGCGCCGGTGACGGCTTTCCATGTGGTTTTTACGCTCGTTGTGCTTGCCTTGGCGGCGGTGAAGGACGCGGGGGCGGCGGGGACGGCTTTCGCCGATACAATCGCCGAATACGCGCTGAAGTACTTTGTACTGCCAACCGTCTTATACGCCCTGACCTTATAATAATACGTCGTACCGGTGGCGGCTTTTTTATCGATAAAGCCTGCCGATGTAGCCGAACCGATGTTTGAATATGTGCCCGTCTTTGACGCGGCGCGGTAAACATGATATCCTGTCGCGCCGGACACGGCTGTCCATGAAATTTTGATGCTGTTGTAGGAGGCGGATACGGCTTTAACACCTGTCGGGTTTTTGGGGACGACCGTGACGTCGCAGGTGGCCGTCTTGCCGCTGCCGTCCTTTGCTTTACAGGTGATCGTCGCCTTTCCGGTGGCTTTTGCCGTCACAACACCGCTTGCCGACACTGTCGCGACGCTTGCGTTGCCCGTACTCCATGTGACCGCTGTATTCGTCGCGTTTTCGGGCGTAACCGTCGCGATCAGCTGTTTTGTCGCGCCTATGACAACGTTCGCGCTCGTCGCGTTTAACTTAATACCGGTGACTTTGACCGCTGTAACGGTCACGTTGAAGGTCGTCGTTTTACCCTTATAGGTAACGGTAATTTTTTGCGTTGAGGCAGTCGCCAGTTTAGTCGGCGAGCAGGTGAAGCCGCTTGAAACCGTCTGTATCGAGCCGTTGCTGTATGTCGCCGTTAATGTCAGCCCCGCCGTGTTGAGCGTGTCGCCGACCTTGTAGGCTGTTTTGGTCGGATTTGTTTTAACAACGATGCTGCTCACGGTTGGCGGCGCGTCAATATTTACATATTTTATCCCGTTATTAATCGCATAGGTTTCCGCCGCGCTATTCCTGTAGCATGTAATGATAAAACCGCTGGCGCAGCCTGAAAACGCCTGACATCCGATATTCGTCACACTTTTCGGAATCGTAACGCCTGAAAGCGAGGAGCAGCCGTAAAACGCGGAGTTTCCGATGCTCTTCACGCCGTCCGGAATCGTGACGCCTGTAAGCGAGGAGCAATAACCAAACGCATTGCCCGCAATACACAGCGTTTCCTCTTTGATGGTATACGCGCCGCTGATACCCGTCTTTGCCGCCAAAAGATAATTGCCGATATATAAAACGTCGTTCTGCCAGTTGGAAGCGTTGTTGTAATACGCTGTATTATAAAAAGCACCGTTGCCGATGTTTGTCACACCGGTTCCAATTGTGATGTCCGTAAGCTTTGAGCATCCGGAAAACGCATAATTTTCAATAGTCTTTACGCCGTTTGATATTATAATACTCGTAACCTTTGAACATTCACCAAACGCCACGTATCTTATGCTCGTCACGCTATTCGGAATGGTGACGCCCGTAAGCGAGGAGCATCTGAAAAACGCATACTCTTCAATATTCGTCACACTGTCCGGAATATTCATGTCCGTAAACTTAGAACAATCGAAAAACGCCCGTTTTCCGATACTTTTCATGCCGGTCGGGATTGTAACGCCCGTAAGCTTTGAGCAGCTGAAAAACGCCTTGTCTCCGATGCTCGTCACGCCGTCCGGAATCGTATACTCGCCGGATTTCCCGATG
>CAYYFY010000429.1:0-1751 GCA_964471035.1 uncultured Eubacteriales bacterium | reverse complement strand
GTACCGCCGTGCAGCACAAGCGGCGTAGCGCAAACGCGCCGAATCTCCCCGAGCACGTCAAACCGTATTTCCGGCAAAACGGGATAGTTGCCGTGGGCGTTGCCGATGGCGACCGCCAGCGCGTCGACGCCCGTCCGCTCGCAGAACTCCCGCGCCAGAGCGGGATCTGTGTAGCTGACGGCGTGTCCCTTGCCGCCCCCCTCGCTGCCGCCGACGACCCCAAGCTCCGCCTCTACAGAGGCGCCGTACTCCCGCGCCCGTTTGACAACCCGCGCCGTCGCCGCGATGTTCTCCTCAAAGGGCAATAGCGACGCGTCGAGCATGACCGAGGTAAAGCCCAGCTCAAGCGCCTTGTAGACGGTATCCTCATTCAACCCGTGGTCAAAGTGTACGCCGACAGGCACCACACTTTTTTTGGCGGCAGCCAGCATCAACGCCGCCATGTATTCAAGCGGCGAAGTCTTAAGGCGCACCTCGGCGATCTGAAGAATGATGGGCGTGTTAAGCTCCTCGGCCGCCCGCACGGCGCCGATGACCATCTCCATATTCCCGACCGAAAACGCCCCGACGGCGCAGTTCAAGCACCCTATGTCCTTTATTTGTGCAGCCAATCCCGCAAGAGGCAAGCAACCACCCCCGCCTTAAATCTGTTTATTTTTGTATATTACTATATTTTACCGAAAAAATCAAGGTGCAACAAGGATTTTCAATGGGCATTCAAGAAATATTCTTATGAAATTACCAAAATCGTCGTGTGATTTTTGTTCACTTTTTTTCTGATATACCTATTGCGCTTTTTGTCGTTATTTGTTATAATTTGTTAAACTTGTACGCAAAGGACAAAGAAAAGTGAGTGTATAATCCGAAATATTTTAAAATGTCAACGATAAGTCCGTTTTATTGGACAATTTGAGTGATAAAATTGAAATCAGCGCAAGGAAATCAGTTCTTCCGGTCGCAACATGAGCCATTTGGCTAAGAAGTATATCCGTAAAAATGAGGGGAAGGTATTTCGTGTTATCCGATTTGTCAGCTCCGAATGATAAGAGCAAATTTATATCCCATAGGCGTGACGACGGCGCTGAACAAAGTGTGTATGAGCATTTGTACGGCACAGCGGCGTTGGCGTATACTTTTGCCTGTGCGTTTGGAGCGGAAAATCTGGCAAATGCAGCTGCTATAATCCACGATATCGGCAAATACTCAACGGAATTTCAAAGACGCATTCGAGGCGAGAACATCCGTGTAGACCACTCCACCGCCGGAGCGCGTGAGCTTGCCGACAATCAAAACAACATTTTAGGGTTGCTTGCCGCCTATTGCGTCGCCGGTCACCATGCTGGCTTGCCGGATGGAGGATCAAAAGACAACCCGACGCAAGAAGGGAGCTTGTACTACCGCTTACAGCATGGAGATATTCCCCAATACATTTCTTTTAAAAATGAGATGCTTCTTCCGAATATTGAACCGCCTCATAGTTGGACGCTGTCCGGTAAAGATAATGGATTCTCTTTATCTTTTTTAACACGCATGCTTTTTTCGGCGCTTGTTGACGCCGACTGGCTTGACACGGAAGCGTTCATGCAAAACGGAGCCGTTTTGCGCGGGGGATTCGACGATATACCAATGTTACAGAAAAAGCTAACTGATTATCTCAGCCGCTTCGATAACCCTGTCCGTCCTATTGATCACAAACGCAACGAACTGCTGAATGCTTGTCTTGCCGCCGCCGATTCATCGAAGGGTTTATT
>CAYYFY010000428.1:0-1763 GCA_964471035.1 uncultured Eubacteriales bacterium | reverse complement strand
GCCCGCCTTTTTTTCGGGGGCCAATGAAGTTCCGCAATAAATACAGGTATCAAAGTTGTCCGGGTTTTCCTTATGACAAATCCTGCAGTACATGAAATGTTATTCCGTTTCGGCGGCGTCTCCGTCGGGTGCGTCGGCAAAGACGATTTCCTCTTTGGGCGCGGCGTCGGCGGCGGGAGTCGAAGAATCCGGAGATGTATAAATGGCAGCCGGTGCCTCATCGACAGCCGCGTCAGGCTGAATCTCCGCGACGGCTTCCACCTCGGGAGGCAGCAACGCGCGGACGGACAGTGATATGCGCTTCTTCTCAAAATTGATGTCTGTAATTTTAGCGGTGACAACGTCGCCGACGGAGAGCGCGTCAGCCGTCTTGGCAATACGACGGTTGGCAATCTGGGAGATATGGATAAGCCCGTCGATGCCGGGGATGATCTGCGCGAACGCGCCGAAGGTTGTCAGCCCGACGATTTTCACCTCTACGATGCTGTCAACCGGATAATCTCTTTTGAGAATCTCCCACGGGTTGTCCTCAATTTTCTTATAGCCGAGCGAGATCTTTTTCTTTTCATGGTCGAGATTCTTGATGTAGACCTCGACGGTGTCGCCTGCCTTGACGACCTCCGACGGGTGTTTGATGCGCCTCCATGACAACTCTGAAATGTGAATCATACCGTCTACGCCGCCGATGTCTACAAAAGCGCCATAGTTCGTCAGGGATTTCACTTTTCCGGTGATGACCTGTCCTTCTTCGGCGGTCGCCCAAAAAGCGGTCTCGGCTTCCTTGCGTGAATCCCTCATCGCGGCGCGGATGGAGCCGACCGCTCTCTTGCGCTGCTTATTGACCTCTATAATACGGAAATTGACCGTTTTATTCAAGTATTCGCTCAAGTCCGCGTCGCGTCCCGCTCCGACAAGCGATGCGGGCACGAATACGCGCACGCCCCTCGTTCTGACGAGAACGCCGCCGCGGATGACGTCGCAGATTGTCCCCTCAAGCGTTTCGCCGCTCTGTTCGGCGGCGATGATCTCATCCCAGACCTTCGCGGCGTCGCAGATGCGTTTGGAGAGAACGACGGTGCCCTCCTGATCGTTTGTCTTCATAATGATCAGGCTGAGCTTGTCGCCGGGCTTAAGCTCCGTCATGGGATCAGCGTTCGGATCGGCACTGTATTCGTCGTGGGGGATATAGCCGGTCTGTTTCCTGCCGATATCAACCTGTATCTCCGTCGGCGTCACACTGATAACGGTACCGACAACGAGCTTATCGCTGCCATAGTTGCTCAGGGACTCCTCAAGCGCCGCGGCATAGTCGTAGACATCGTCGGCGCCTTCGATGTATGATACACCTTCGGCGACCTCGGTGACTTCTGCGACTTCTGCGTTTTCCTCGGCGGATACAGTAGTCTGCACTTTCTCCTCCTCAATCATTTCGCTGTTTTCGTTTACAATTTCGGACATGGTTTCAAGTACCTCCTTTATAATACCGGCGGGGGTCGAGGCTCCCGCTGACACCCCGATGAAGCGATAACCGCGAAAGTCGTACTTATTTAACTCCCGCGCGTTTTCGACAAGAAAGGTTGCGGCGTACTCCTTACAGACAGCAACCAGCTTCTGCGTGTTGGAGCTCTGCCTTCCGCCGACGATGATCATCGCGTCGCAGCGGCGCGCCAATTCAAGCGCCTCTTTTTGCCTTTCTTCGGTGGCAAAGCGGGGTCGTAGTCCACCCAGGCCACGCCGGCCGGGGCGGTCATCCCGTCGTCGAG
>CAYYFY010000427.1:0-1767 GCA_964471035.1 uncultured Eubacteriales bacterium | reverse complement strand
CGCCATCATCACGCCGAGCACCACCTTCCAGTCATCCGCGAATACCGGAAAATATACGACGGGGGCTTACACCGTCAACACGCAGACCGACCCCTTAAGTATGCGTTTGGCGCCCACGCAGTCCGACAAAACCGTCATCATCCGCACCATCCCGAAAGGCACTAAAATTACAGTCGTCGCCGTTCACGAGGAATGGGGCTATGTTGTTTACCAGGGCTCCGGCGGCTGGGTGGCCATGAAATATCTCAAGGCGGCTTCCTGATGAATCCGTGCCGTCTTTGCCCGCGTCAATGTTCTATCGACAGAGAAGCCTCCGGCGGTGCCGGAGGCTTCTGCGGTATGCCCGATTCCCCTGTCCTGGCCTTAGCGGGCGTTCACTTTTGGGAGGAACCGTGCGTCAGCGGGAAAAGCGGGTCGGGTACGGTCTTTTTTTCCGGCTGTAACCTGAAATGCGTCTACTGCCAGAATGAGAAAATCAGCCTTAAGGGATTCGGAAAACCCGTGACCGTAAAGCGCCTCGCCGAAATTTTCAAAGAACTGGAAGAACAGAGCGTCCACAATATCAATCTGGTCACCCCGTCGCACTTCGCCAATACAATAGGCGAGGCACTGACGCTCTACACGCCGAAAATCCCCGTTGTCTGGAACTCCGGCGGGTACGACAGCGCAAAAACGCTTAAACCCCTCGAAGGCATGATTGACGTTTATATGCCTGATTTTAAGTACGCGGATAACGCCCTTGCCGCGCGGTATTCCCGCGCGCCGGACTATGCAAAAACCGCCTCGTCCGCCATTGAAGAAATGTACAGGCAGACCGGCGACTGCGTTTTTGACGACCACGGCATCTTGCAAAAAGGCGTACTGATCCGCCACCTCGTCCTGCCCGACCAACTCGGCAACTCAAAAGGCGTCATCGATTGGGTGAGCAGCTTTGTTAAAAATAAATCGGTATTATTTAGCCTGATGAGTCAGTTTACGCCGACGCAAAACTGCCCGCCGGAGCTGTCCCGCCGCCTGACGAAAGCGGAATATGAAGAAATCTCCGAATACCTGTTCGCCTCCGGTATCGAGGACGGCTTTGTGCAAGAACGGTCGAGCGCAAAAAAAGAATATATCCCCGACTTTGATTTGTCGGGAATATAGTATAATGAAAAATGAAGTCGCTTCGCTAATGAATAATGAATAATGTTGGGCGGGGGCACCCCGCACCCCGAATATAATGGGCGAGGGCGGAGCCCTCCCGAAATTATTCATTTTTCATTATTCATTATTAATTTGAAAACCCTTTCATCTTCGCAAGGTCTCTATAGTTGATAAGCTGTATCCCGCAGTCCTTGATGTGCTGCTGGAAGGTGGGGTCGCCGAAGAGCCTGTGTTCCCAGACGCGGCGATGCCACGCGCCGGTGATCCCCTTGAGCTCGTCGCACTCGAGCGCCGGATGTATGTATGTTTCGGTGACGCCGTCGGGATATGTCTTGTACAGCTCGTACATATATTCCCGATAATTTTCGTAGCTGTCGTTCTGCGGTCCGTTCCACTCGCCGGGCATCAGATAGTCGGGAATGGCGACACCCTTATCGCTGGCGTATTTGGTAAAACGGTCAAACAGCGACTGAACCAGTGATTTGTCGATTTTAATATCAAGGGTGTCGTTGTCGAGCTGACCTGCCATAAACTTACCGGGGAAGCGGAAGGGCATCTTGTATTCCGAGCAAATATCAAAAATGAGGTTGAGCAGCTCGAAACGGCCGGTTTCGATGCCGTAAA
>CAYYFY010000426.1:0-1773 GCA_964471035.1 uncultured Eubacteriales bacterium | reverse complement strand
GCTCAACATCCTCCGCCCTCAGCGCCGTTGAAACCACCGTATGATGCGCGCCGCCGGCTTCGAGCCATGCTTCTACCCCGTCCTTGAAATTCGGCTTTACGCGCCACATCACGCGCGCCACGGGCAGGTTCGGCATCGGTCGGGGCTGTTTCACAAGCTCAATTTCGGCGCAGATGAGCCGGAAACGATCGCCCATGTCGGTCATACAGACCGCGACGCCCTCCCCTTCTATGCCGTCGAACACAAGGCGCGCCGGAGGTTCTTTGTCGCCGATACCAAGCGAATGTACTTCGATTGTCGGCTTCGTCGCGGCAGCCGTCGGGCAGACCTCGAGCATATGCGCGCCGAGAACAAGCTCGTTCCCGTCGGTTAAATCGTAAGTATAATCCTCCATGAACAGCGTCGCACCCACGCGGTTTTCAGCCATTTTCTTAAATATGGCGGTCAGCGCGGCGATTTTCCAGTCCCCCTCCGCGCCGAAGCCGTACCCGTTGGCCATCAGCCGCTGGGACGCCATGCCGAAGAGCTGCTTTAAGCCGTGTAAATCTTGAAAATTCGTCGTAAACGCCTTGCAGCCGCGCGCGGCGAGAAAGCGCTTTAAGGTAATCTCGTATCTCACCTGCTCACGTATCGCGTCGATATTGTCTGTATTCAAGTCATAATACTTCAGAATTTCTTCATACAGCGCGTCGGTTTCGTCTTCTGTAACCTTGGCGATTTCTTCGACAATATCGCCGATCCCGTAATAGTCCACCTGCCAGCCGAAGCGTATGTTTGCCTCGACCTTGTCGCCCTCGGTGACGGCGACCTCGCGCATATTGTCGCCGAAACGGCATACGCGCAGGTGTCTGCTGAAATCAAGCGCGGCGGCGACCGAAATCCAGTCGTTAATCGCGGCGACGACCGTATCGTCTTTATAATAACCGACAACGGTTTTGCGCGGTAACGCAAGACGCGTCAGAATATAGGCAAATTCCCTGTCGCCGTGAGCCGACTGGTTAAGGTTCATGAAATCCATGTCGATGGAGTCATAGGGCAGCTTTTCGTTGTACTGCGTGTGCAGATGCAGCAGCGGCTTCTGGAGCAGCTTTAAGCCGTTGATCCACATCTTAGCGGGACTGAACGTATGGCACCAAACGATCACACCGACGCATTCTTCATCGAAATTGAGCGTTTTAACTGTCGCCTCGATTTCGGCGGAGGTTTTCATGATACCTTTGAAATGAATCTCCGCGCCCTTGGCGCGTTCGTTCAGATAGGCTGTAACGGCGCGGCTGTCGTTTTCAACTGTTTTTAAGGTTTCTTTGCCGTAAAGGAACTGGCTTCCCGTTAAGAAATATATTGTTTTCATTTCGAATCCTCCTGTCCGTAGGTGGCGTTTGCGCCGTGCTTGCGGAAATAATGTTTATTCAAAAGATATTGCCCGACCGACTGAATCTCCGGATTGAGCGAATATGTACACAGCGCCATTTGTGCGACCATTTCGAGCGTTATAGCCGTCTCAACCGCCTTTTCGGGCGTTATGCCCCAGCAAAACGGTCCGTGGCTGTGTACAAGGGCGGCGGGAACGGTTAAAGGCTCTCTGCCTTTGAAGCTTGCAGCGATGACGAGACCGGTATTTTTTTCATAATCGGTTTCAATCTCCTGTTTTGTCAGCGCGCGCGTACACGGCACGCTCCCGAAAAAGCAGTCGGCGTGCGTGGTACCGAGCGCCGGAATATCCTTCCCCGCCTGCGCGAAGGAGGCAGCAAAGACCGAATGTGTATGGACGAC
>CAYYFY010000425.1:0-1778 GCA_964471035.1 uncultured Eubacteriales bacterium | reverse complement strand
TTTTTGTATTTATTTTCCCTGTTGCTTTTTTGCGTATAATACTATATAATTCTGATGTAAGACTGTATACAGGAGGGGTACCCATGAAGGGTCTATTCTGCAAAAGGAACCTCATCGCGGGTACGCTGGCTGCCGCGGTGCTGGTTTCTTGCGTCTGTATGGGGATGCAAAACAAAAACACCTTCGCCGTCACCGTCAGCGTCAAGAACGCGGGCTTGTCGGCGTTGGTCGTTGAACACAGCCCGACGCTGTCTCCCGCCGCGGACTTTCAATATGCCATTGTCAACTCACGTATCATAATTAAAAAATATATAGGCGCCTCGGCAACACCCGTCATTCCGGACAACATCAATGGTCTGCCGGTCACCACCATTGCGGGCAGTGCGTTTTTCCGCAATAAAACGGTGCAATCGGTCTATATCCCTCAGAGCGTCACGACCATAGCCGCCAAGGCCTTCGGCGAATGCGACAGCCTCACGCAGATAAAGGTCAGCCCTGATAACACGGTTTTTGCGAGCGTTAATGGCATTCTCTACAGCAAAGACCTGACCGTGCTTAAGACGTTTCCCGGCGGCCTTTCGGGAAGCTTTACCGTACCGAAAACCGTTGTCAAGATCGGCGACAGCGCCTTTTACTACTGCTATCAACTCACGCAGGTGCAAATGTACAACACCGTAACCACGATTGGTCAGGAGGCATTCGCCTACTGCTGGAACCTGAAAAAAATCCGCCTGAGCGACAACCTGAAAACGCTCGACGCCTATTCGATTTCCTACTGTGAAAACCTGACGAGCATTTATCTTCCCGCGAGCCTGACCTCCGTCGGCGCTGATGCGCTGCTCGGATTTCTGGACTCCGGCAGCAAGCGGATGTATAATCTGGTTGACGGTATTTACTGCGTAAACGGCTCTTACGCCTACGGCTACATCCAGTCGCTGGGGCTTAAGCCCATAGCCACTCCCGATATGCGCTTTGCCCCGGAGGGCGTCAGTATTTTTGCCGCATCCTTTGCGCAGGGAGCCGGTCTTTACGCCGATGTGCTGACAGGAGGAAACCTCTTTGATAGCGCCGCCGCTCTGCTGAAAAACAAAGGCTTCGGTCAATACACAATCTACAGCATATCCGCTAAAAAAGATGGCAAAAACTATACACTGCCCGCCGGAACGACCATACGGTTCGATATCGACGCCTCCTATAAATATCCCTACGCGCTGAAGCTCTGCGTTATCAAAGACGGCAAGCTGACCACACTCGACTCCTCTCTCTCCTCGGCGAACGGTCAGTACTATCTGACAGCTTCGGTCAGTACGCTCGGAACCTTTGCCGTCGCGGAATACAATACCTTTGATAAGGGCGACATCGACGGAAACGGCACGGTTAACATCTACGACGCGCGTCTGGCGCTGAGAGCGGCAGCGAACATCATCATGCTGGGCGACGCGCAGAAAACGGCGGCGGACATCAACAACAACGGCATAATTGAAATCAGCGACGCCCGCAGGATACTCCGCAGTGCCGCCAAAATCTAACCGCTGACCACTTAATTAACTTTTAACCGACCGTCAGCGCATACTCCCCGGGGGTCATTTTCGTGTATTCCCTGAATACTTTGTTGAAGTGGCTCTGATCGCAGTAACCGAGGTTCAGCCACAGCTCCGACAGCGGTATTTCCCGTGCCGCCAGAAGGCGCTTGGCCTCCTCGGTTTTAATTTTATGAATCAGCTTATTCGGCGTCATTCCGAAATCCGCTTTAATCCTTTTACAGAGGTACTGCGGGG
>CAYYFY010000424.1:0-1791 GCA_964471035.1 uncultured Eubacteriales bacterium | reverse complement strand
CCAAAATAACAGTTTTCAGGACGTTTTTTTTACAACACTTATTGGTCGAAAACTCTTTCAATTTTATTGAAAAGGTGGTATAATACAAAAAGAGTTTTCACGATAAAAACGCGAGGGGGGCAGATTGTGGAAAAATTCGTCGTACACGGCGGAAACAAGCTTCGCGGCGATATATCTATCAGCGGAGCGAAGAACGCAGCGCTGGCAATTCTTCCGGCAGCCGTTTTATGCGAGGGCGTCTGCAGGATTGAAAATATACCCAACATCAACGACGTTGACATGATGATTAAAATTCTCGGCTATATCGGCGCCGAGGTCAGAATGATTCGCCGCGATGTTATAGAAATTAATACAAAACCCGTCAAAGCCTTAGTGACCGTTCCCGATGAGATGACGCAGAAGCTCAGAGCGTCCTATTATCTTCTCGGGGCGATGCTCGGGCGTTTCGGCACCGCCAGAGTGGCGATGCCGGGCGGTTGCTATTTCGGCGTGCGTCCTATAGATCAGCATGTGCGCGGTTTCGAGCTATTGGGCGCGGATGTGTCGATGACCGAGGGTGCCGTTTTATCGGCAAGCGCGCCGTATCTTAAGGGCGCTTCTGTTTATATGGATAACGTGTCGGTCGGCGCGACGATGAACGTCATGCTGGCTGCCGTCAAGGCTAAAGGGCTGACCGTTATCGAAAACGCCGCCAAGGAACCGCACATCGTCGATCTCGCAAACTTTTTAAACTCGATGGGCGCGGATGTCCGCGGCGCGGGTACCGACGTCATTAAAATCCGCGGCGTCGGTGAGCTTCACGGCTGTACCTACTCTATCATTCCCGACCAGATAGAGGCGGGGACATATATGGTTGCCGCGGCGGCTGCGGGCGGAGAACTGACGGTTAAAAATGTCATTCCGAAGCATCTGGAATCGATTACGGCAAAGCTTGTTGAGAGCGGTATCACCGTTTTAGACGATGCCGACGACAGTCTGACCGTCATTTCCGACGGCAGCCGTCCGAACAAGTGCGTGGTGAAAACTATGCCGCATCCCGGCTTTCCGACCGATATGCAGCCGCAGATGGCGGTGCTTTTGTCGATTGCGAGCGGTACAAGCTATATCTCTGAAAGCGTGTGGGATAACCGTTTCATGTATGTCGAACAGCTGCGCCGCATGGGCGCTAAAATACAGGTCGAGGGCAAGACCGCGACTATCGAGGGTGTTGAATGCTTAACGGGCGCGCCCGTCAGGGCAGACGATTTGCGCGCCGGAGCGGCAATGGTGCTCGCCGGCATGGCAGCCAAAGGCGAAACGGTCATTGAAAACATCCATTACATCGAGCGCGGCTACGAAAGTATGGTTGAAAAACTGACAGCTGTCGGCGCGGACATCGAGCGCGTTACGACCGATCCGGATAATGAGAAGGTTTTGGCGGGCGCGGTTTAATAAATGAAGAATGAAGAATGAAGAATAAAGAATGTCGGGAGGGCTTCGCCCTCACCTGATTATATTCGGGGTGCGGGGTGTCCCCGCCCGAAATTATTCATTATTCATTATTCACTATTCATTAAATTCACTCGTTCTCCATTAGAGAAAGGATAAAATTTATGGCTCGTTTTTGTCCGCTGTTTTCGTCGAGCAGCGGCAATTCTGTTTACATAGGCGCGGGGAGAGGCGGTATTCTCATCGATATAGGATGCAGCGCCCGACGGACGGAGCAGGCGCTGCGGAACATCGGCGTCGATCCGGCGTCGCTCGCGGCGGTTTTTCTGACGCATGAGCATACCGACCACATCAGCGGTCTCG
>CAYYFY010000423.1:0-1804 GCA_964471035.1 uncultured Eubacteriales bacterium | reverse complement strand
GGAGGCTTGCCGCCAAAAGGATTGTATGCTGGCTTCTTACCGCCGTCTGCCTGACCGGTATTTTGGTTTTATCCAGCCAGCCCGCAGCGGTCTCCAACAGTCTGAGTACGGAAATTATAAAAAAGGGGACGCAGCAGATAGCGCCGGAGGTCTCCGAAAAACCGAATATCCGATGGTCGCGGGTCAATGCGTTTTTCCGGAATGTCGCGCATGTCGCCGTATTTTCTCTGCTCGCGATGTTCCTCTGCATGGCGCTGACAACGCAGGACATACGGCGCCCTTATCTTGTTGCGGCTGTATTCTGTATCCTGTTCGCGGGATTCGATGAGCTGTATCAAGGATATTGGATTATGGGACGGGGTATGGAGCTGCAGGATATGGTTAAGGATTGGTGCGGAAGCCTTCTTTTAATTCTGATAAGCTTTTTAGCGGCAAAAACAAGAACGCGGCAGCGGCGGCAAACCGCCGAAAAAATAATAAACGAGGGATAATAAGTATGAATTACGCGCTCATAGGCTGCGGCCGCATTGCGGGAAACCACATCACAGCGGCGATGGATAACGGTTTGCACATCACGGCGGTGTGCGATATTATAGAGGAAAAAGCGCTTGACCTTATCGACCGTTTTTGTCTTGATGAAGAGTATAACACCAAATGTTATACCGATTATAAAAAGCTGATCGATGAGTCCGCCCTTGATTTGGTCGCCGTCGCCACCGACAGCGGCGAGCACGCCGCTGTTGCGCTGTACGCTATCGAACACGGGGTCAACGTCATCATCGAAAAGCCCGTCGCCATGAGTATAAAGGACGCCGACCGTATTATCGAGGCGATGAAGGCGCGACGCGTCAAGGTCAGCGTCAATCATCAAAACCGTTTCAACATCGCCATTCAGCACTTGAAAAACGCCATTGACGAGGGGCGCTTAGGCAAGTTGTCTCACGGGGCTATAGCTGTGCGCTGGAGTCGTGACGCGCACTATTACGGGCAGGCTCGGTGGCGCGGCAAATGGGCGTCGGACGGCGGTACGCTGATGAATCAGTGTATTCACGGTATCGACCTGCTGCGCTGGCTGTTCGGGGACGAAATTCGCGAGGTATACGGCGCGCTTGAACGGCGTTTTCATGAGAACTGTATGGAGGCGGAGGACGTCGGGGTGGCGGTCGTGCGCTTTAAGAGCGGCGCGGTTGCCACTATTGAAGGTTCGGTCAACGCTTTCAAAGACGATATGGAGGAGACGCTCTATGTCTTCGGCGAAAAGGGTAATGTCAAGATCGGCGGTACCTGCGCCAATAAAATAGATATTTGGCAATTCAATGACGAAACGATCGACGATATAGAAAACCGCGGATTATACGAACAGACCGAAAACGTATACGGCAACGGTCATACGAGTCTGTATCTCGACATGATACGGGCTATCGAGCAGGACGGGGAGCCCTATGTGGATGTTTATGCCGGAAAACGCGCCTTAGAGCTCGTGTTGGCCATATATAAAAGTCAGAAAGAGGGACAGCCTGTCACACTGCCTCTGGAAAGTTATTCCACCGATGATATGCAAGGGCAGTTTTCGGTTTTTCGTTGACAATTTCATGACAGCGTGATATATTTATGAAAAAAATATAGGAGTGTGTGGCGATACTGTGAATAACAAATATGCCCATGACGCGAAAATTTACAAGGCACTCGGCGATGAAAACCGTCTGAAAATCCTTGAATTGCTCAAAACCGGCGAAAAGTGCGGCTGCGCTTTATTAAAGGAGCTCGACATCGGTCAGCCGACACTGTCGCATCATATGAAAAT
>CAYYFY010000422.1:0-1820 GCA_964471035.1 uncultured Eubacteriales bacterium | reverse complement strand
TCGTCACGCTGTTCGGGATTGTTACGGAGGTAAGCGAGGTGCAGCCGGAAAACGCATGGTACCCGATACTCGTCACCGGCAAACCATCGATTGTTGCCGGAATTACAAGGCTCCCGCTTGCTGCGTAGTCGCAGTCGGTAATGATAATTCCCGTTCCCGCGTCGTTTTTCTTATACTCTAAAACATCCTGCCAGTCTGCCGCGAAAGCCTCCGTCAGCCCGACCAGCGGCACCGCCGTAATAGCAATTATCAGAACAAGCATAATCGAAAGACATTTCCTCAACATATCCCGTTACCATTCCTTTCGCGTTGTTTGATGCTATGGTTAGGATAATTTGAAATTTAAAAACCTTCCAGCCCTACCGCTACGCGCAGGATCTTCCGCGCGTCGGGGACTTTTACGCCCGCTTCGCCGTCCACGTCGGCGGCGTATTCCGCGGCGGGATTACCGTCAAAGTTTTCAAGTCCCGACGCAACGCGCAGGACCTTTTGCGCGTCGGGGATTTTCACCTTCCCGTCGCCGTTCACATCGCCCTTGATGATCATGGTAAGCGGCGGGCAATACTCCGTTTCACCGTCCATTATCTTAATGATACAGCCCGTGCCGACAAAACCTTTTCCCTTGAAGGGCGCGCCGTTTTTATAAATTGCTATCGTTCCGGTAAAAGTTGATAACTGAGAAAGAAGAGCGTCGGCGGTTATACCGCCTTTCTTTGAGATAAGCCTGCCGGATTTAATTTTAAGTTCTGATTTCGGGTCAAGCTTAAAAGCAGAGCTTTCAAAGCCGTTTTTAGCCGCGTAAGCCTCGCCCGCGCTTCCTATGGGGCAATAGATAATGAAATCGTCAACCTTTTTTACACCGAAACCGGAAGGATAGAAACCGAACGCATTCTCTCCGATATTCGTCACACTGCCGGGAATTGCTACGCTTGACAGCGAATCGCAGTGGAGAAACGCCCCGGCTCCAATGTCCGTCACACCGTTTCCGATTGTCACGCTTGCAAGCGAGGAACAGTTTCTGAACGCATCCCCCCCAATACTCGTCACGCTGTCGGGAATGCTGACGCTTGTAATCGAGGTACGGTTTTTGAACGCATCACTTGCTATGCTCGTCACGGGCAAGCCGTCGATTTCCGACGGGATCGTAACACCGCCGCTCGCATTATAGAAACAGCCCGTGATTTCAACCTCCGCACCATTGTTGATTTTCTCATAATTGAGCACAAACCCCCAATTCGCGGCGAAGCTTCCTACTGCCAATAAGGGTACAAACGCTACCGCGAGCGCCAGAACAAGAATAACCGAAAGACATTTTTTCAACATACCAATACCATCCTTTCACAACGTCTCATAAAGCATACTTTTTGAGACATTTATCATTATTGGTTAAATAATACAATGTTATATTGGTAATGTCAAGTAATTATTGCCAAATAACAGTATTTTTTTGTTTATTTATACAGTTTTCGTAATTAATAGCGGGAGAACCGCGAGAGGGCCGTAAGCGGCTCTCTCGCGGTTACACTTTGCAGACACCATAATTCGCTATTTGCGATTTTCAATTTGCCATTTTAATTGGATTTAAGTACCCTTTTAAGATACTGACCGGTATACGACCCCTCGCACCCTGCCAGCTCCTCCGGCGTGCCCGTGGCGAGGACGTCGCCGCCGCGGTCGCCGCCCTCCGGCCCTAAGTCGATACAGTAGTCGGCGCTTTTGATGACATCGAGGTTGTGCTCGATGACGATGACGGAGTTGCCGCTGTCAACAAGGCGGCACAGCACATCGAGCAGCTTGTGGACGTCGGCGGTGTGAAGGCC
>CAYYFY010000421.1:0-1841 GCA_964471035.1 uncultured Eubacteriales bacterium | reverse complement strand
ACGAACAGACGAGCACCGCGTCGATTTCCTCGTCCTCTAAAATCTTTTTATAATCGTCATAAATCTTCATCACGCCCATGTTTTCGATGAACGCTCTTGTCGCGTCGTCCATAACGGGGTCGGCGACAGCTTTTATCACCGCGTCCTTCACCTGATAGATGATGGATTGCAAATGCACCTTGCCGATACGTCCGGCGCCGATGATACCGATTGTTGTCATATTATCCAACTCCCTCGTTATATGGTTCCGTCCCATGTGGAAACCTTGGTTTTCTTAATCTCGTCCTCGTCAAACCAGCGCGTAGTGACGCATTTGCTCTCGGTGAAGAAGCGGTAAGCGTCCTTGCCTAAGCAGTGCAGATCGCCGAAGAAGGAGTCCTTGTGCCCGCAGAACGGGAAAAAGCTGACGGGCACGGGAATACCGACGTTGACGCCGACCATGCCGCCGTGCGTATGGCGGGCAAACTCGCGCGCGTAGTAGCCGCTCTGCGTGAAAATGACCGAACCGTTGGCAAAGGAGCTGCCGTTCATGACCCGCAGACCGTCATGAAAATCCTTGACGCGCTTGACACAGAGCACCGGTCCGAAAATCTCGTCTCTGCCGACGACCATATCCTCCGTGACACGGTCAAATATTGTGGGACCGATGTAATAACCGCCCTCATAACCGGAGACCATATACTGGCGTCCGTCAAGGACTATTTGCGCGCCCTCGGCGACGCCGCTGTCGATGGCGGCGATAACCTCGTCAAAGTGGGATTCATAGGTGACAGGACCTAGCTGCGACTCCTTGTCGTACGCGGGACCAACTTTTAACGCCATCGCCTGTTTTTTAAGCTCGGCGACAAATTCGTCGGCAATACTCTCCTCAACCGCACAGACGGGAAGCGCCATACAGCGCTGTCCGGCGCAGCCGAACGCGGAGTTGATGATGCCGGCAGCGGTGCGCGCTATGGGCGCGTCGGCGAGCACGAGCGCGTGGTTTTTTGCCTGCGTCAAGCACTGGACGCGCTTGCCCGCTTTGGCGGCACGCTCATAGATAAGCTTTCCGACAGCCGTCGAGCCGACAAAGGTAATCCCCTTCACGTCCGGGTGGTCGAGCAGCGTGTTGATTTCGTTTCTTGAACAGGTGACGACGTTGAGCACACCGTCGGGCAGACCCGCCTCCTTGTACAGCGCGGCAATCTTCAGCGCGGTTTTAGGCGTCAGGCTCGCGGCTTTGAGCACCATAGTGTTGCCGCAGGCGATACAGACCGGCGCCATCCAGCCGAACGGGATCATCGCCGGAAAGTTGACCGGCACGATTCCCGCGAATACGCCGATCGGCTCACGGTACAAGATGGTGTCATAGCCGGTCGAAGCGTCCATCATACTGTCGCCCATCATCTGCGAAGTCACCTGCGTGGCAATCTCGGTGCCCTCCTTGGCTTTGAGTACATCGCCCTCGGCTTCGCTCAACACCTTGCCGTTTTCAGAAGCGACGGTCAGCGTCAGCTCCTCGAGGTGTTCGCCGATCAGTTCCCTGACCCTAAAGAGAATCTGCGCCCTTTTGATGGCGGGCGTCGCGCTCCACGCGGGGAAGGCGGCTTTGGCAGCCGCTATGGCCTCGAGCACCTCGTCATTCGTGCAGCAGGGCGCCTGACCGGTCACAGCGCCGGTGCTCGGGTCGTGCAGGTCGTACCAGACGCCCGTTTTGGATTCATTAAATTTGCCGCCGCAAAAATACTTTAACTTTTCTTCCATAAGCTCCTCACAGTCCCGCCTTGTCGGCAATGTACTCTCTTGCCTTTAAGGCGTATTCAAACGGATTGGCGACCGCGGGGTCCTGCTCAGCCTCGACC
>CAYYFY010000420.1:0-1848 GCA_964471035.1 uncultured Eubacteriales bacterium | reverse complement strand
GAGGGACTCGGAAAATACGGGAAAATTGAGGTTGGCAGGGACGGCTTTGCCACAGTCACAGAGGTGACGGATAAAAAGCCCGAAAGCGGCGATTACCTGAAAAGCAAAGACGAATGGTTCCACGTGCCGTTCGACCGCTACTATATGGACGAAAAATTAGCACCCATGGCCGATCAGCTGACAGGCTTCGGACGCAAGGAAAACGTTTATGTGACTGTCAGAATTAAAAACGGAAAATTCGTGGTTTCCGGAATGTTTATCGACGGCGTAGCTATCGAGGAGTATATCGAAAACGAGCTTAAGTAATGTACAGCATTAAGCAAGCCGAAAACGGAATTCGTTTTCGGCTTGTGTTTTTTATTTAATGCCTGCTGAACATTACAAAAAGACGCGAAAACAAGAGCATAATAAAGAAAACGAAAGAATGAGCTTCTTTTTGTAATGTTCAGATGCAAGGTTTTAAGGGATAATCCTTATTTGAGGGGATAGTGAATACAAAAAGCAAAAATCCGGAGAAACGTTGTGTTCCTCCGGATTTTTAATGGTTTTACTTTTTAATTCATTTTCTGTTTTTCCAGTATCGTCTTGACAGGACGGCATACGCCGTAACCGAATACCGCGCCGAGTACAGCCTCGGGAATACCGCTTGTCAGAATGGTGGTGCCGATGAGCCCGACCAGCAGGACGGCGGTAGAGCCGATGGCGGCGGCGTATTGCTCTCTAAAAAAGAAATAGATGCCGGCGAGAACCAAAAAAGTATTTGTCAGCGATCCGAGTAGTCCGCTCAAGCCGTAAATGAACGCATTCATGTGCTTGCGTTTTCCGAGCGTTTTCATAAGCAGCGAAAAGCAGAGTCCGGTGACGATGCCGATCAGTATGCGCGGCACAAAGCAGATGACAAGGCTCCAAAAATTACCCTGAAATTCTCCGAGGCTGTAAAATGGGGTGAACGCGAACGCGACGACGGGCGAAGGCGGCGTGAACGTCCAGACAAGGAAGCTGAACAGTCCGAACACGAAGCCCATGGCGGCTCCCGCGCCGGTGCCGAGCAGAATCGCCGTCAGTATTACGGGAATATGCGATAGGGTGGCGACAATCGGTCCAAGGGCGGGCAGAGAGCCTAAGGGAGTGAAGCAGACGATGGCCTCAATGGCGAGCAGCATTGAGAATTGCGCCAGAAATAAAATCTTCCGGCGGCTTTGGGACATGGTGGTTGACATAGAATTTCCTCCTTGCTATCGCTCCCGATGTGGGATGCGGTGCAAAAAATGCGCTCAAAGCGCGCTCTATGCGCGGTTCTTGCGGTATATCTCATACAAGCCCTCTAAGATGAGGGTCTTATTGAGAACAATTTTTTTTCGGCAGACCGGAATAATTTCCGAAGCGAGGCCGCCCGTGGCGGCAATCGTCGCAAACGGCTTGCCGAGTTCGGTTTCTAACGCTTGGGCCATTCCGTCGAGCATTGCGGCGGTGCCGAGCACCGTTCCCGAGCGGATGCTGTCAACGGTGTTGGTGCCGATGGCGCGCGCGGGTGCTTCAAGCGCAATAGCGGGCAGCTGCGAGGTTTTTTTAGAAAGCGCCTCCAAGGAAATGCCGACGCCCGATGTTATTGTACAGCCTAAAAAGGAGCCGTCACTGTCGATAACCGAGAGTTTTGTCGCCGTACCCAAATCCATGATCAGACAGGGCAGGGGATATAGCTTTATAGCGCCGACGGCTCCGGCGACGAGGTCCGCCCCCAGCTCCTTCGGGTTATCGATTTTTATTTTCAGACCCGTCTTTAAGCCTGACTGGACGATCATCGGCTTTATGCCGACCGCTTTATTGACGGCGTCGCGCAGCACGCCC
>CAYYFY010000419.1:0-1849 GCA_964471035.1 uncultured Eubacteriales bacterium | reverse complement strand
CGCGACGCTGCCGAAAATTGCCGAGCCTAAAGCGCCGCCCTGATCGCTTCCAGCGATGTGCACGGGCATTTTAAGGATGTCGGCGTAAATCTGCATGGTCATCGGGTCTTTTTTGGCGATGCCGCCCGCCGCGTAGAATTCGTCGACGGGGACGCCGTATTCGCGGAAGGTCTCGACGATCATGCGCGTACCGTAAGCCGTCGCCTCAATGAGCGCCCTGTATATCTCCTCGGGTTTTGTAAGCAGCGTCATACCGAGCATCATGCCGGTCAAATCGACGTCAACAAGGCACGAGCGGTTGCCGTTCCACCAGTCGAGCGCGAGTAGGCCGCTCTCGCCGACTTTTAAATCCTGTGCCTTTTCGCGCAGATATTTATGCAGATTTATTCCCTTTTCTGCGGCGTCGTTCACATACGCGGCGGGAAGGCAGTTGTCTATAAACCAGCTGAAATGATCACCGACGCACGCCTGACCGGCCTCATAGCCGAAAAGCCCCGGCAAAATGCCGTCCTCGACGACACCGCACATCCCCTTGACCTGCTTTTCCTCTTTGCCGAGCAGCATATGGCAGGTCGAGGTGCCCATAATGGCAAGCATTTTTCCCGGCTCAGCGATGCCGGTGGCCGGAACGAAAACGTGTGCGTCGATTATAGGCACGGCGACGGCGGTGCCTTCCTTTAATCCGGTTTTTTTCGCCATTTCCGCCGTCAGCGTTCCGGCGCAGGCGCCCATCGGCAGAATGTCGCGCGAAAGCTTATCGTCTATGACGTTCTCAAGACGGGGGTCAAGCGCCTTGAAAAAGTCTTTTGACGGGTATCCGGCGCGCTTGTTCCACAGTTCCTTATATCCTGCCGTGCAAGAACCGCGGCATTCCTTACCGGTAAGCTGCCAGGTGATCCAGTCGGCCGCCTCAATGAATGTGTCGGCTGCTTCGTAAATGTCCGGCGCTTCGTCGAGCACCTGCCAGAGCTTCGGTATAGCCCATTCGGAGGAGATTTTTCCGCCATAATTTTTCAGCCACTCTTCTCCCCTCTTTTCGGCGATCTCGTTGAGCTTGCTTGCCTGTCCCTGCGCGGCGTGGTGCTTCCAGAGCTTCACATACGCATGAGGTTCATCGGCGTATTCCTCTAAAAAGCACAGCGGCGTACCGTCCTTTTTGGCCGGAAGGACCGTACAGGCGGTAAAATCGGTCCCGAGACCCACGATGTCGGCGCTGTCAACGCAGGATTCCTTTAAAATTTTTGGTATTGTTTCAAAAACCACGTCCAGATAATCCTGCGGGTGTTGCAGCGCCCAATCAACGCCGAGCTTTTTGCCCGACGGCAGCCTGTCGTCCATGACCGCGTGGGGATAGTCAAATACCGCTGAAAACAGCTCCTCGCCGGTTTCAATGTTGACGAGAAGCGCCCTGCCGGACAGCGTGCCGTAATCGATGCCAATCGCGTATTTTGCCATAATTTTTTCTCCAGACATTTTTTCTTAATAGTACACCATACAGGAAAACTTTTCAAGTAAAAAAAGTTCGGACGCTTTCGCGCCCGAAACTATGTTCATTTTTAGGAAGCTTTCAGCCGCAGACGCAGCTTGTCGCTGATCATGGCAATGAATTCGGAATTGGTCGGCTTGCCTCTGGCGTTTTGGATGGTGTAGCCGAAATAGGAGCTTAAAATATCGACGTCTCCCCTGTCCCACGCGACTTCGATGGCGTGACGGATGGCGCGCTCAACGCGCGAGGACGTCGTCTGAAAGTTTTTGGCGACAGTCGGATACAGGAGCTTGGTGACGGAGTTGAGCATCTCCGTATTGTCTACTGACAGCATGATTGCCTCGCGCAGGTACTGATACCCTT
>CAYYFY010000418.1:0-1884 GCA_964471035.1 uncultured Eubacteriales bacterium | reverse complement strand
CCGGTCTGCAGAGCATCGCCTATGCCGCCAATGAGATCATGGCGGATCAGGCGGACATCGTCATCGCCGGAGGCGTGGAATCCATGTCCATGCTGCCGATGACCGCTCTGGATTTAACGGCTCTTGACCCGAAGATTTTCAAAGAGAGAGCCAGCTGCTACCTTCCCATGGGCACCACAGCCGAGGTCCTCACGGATATGTTCGACGTTCAGAGAGAGGATATGGACAATTTCGCGCTGTTAAGCCATCAAAAAGCCGCCAAAGCGCAAAAGGAAGGCGTTTTCAAGAAGGAGATCATCCCCGTCACCTACACGGACAAAAACGGTCAGATTGACATCTTCAACGAGGATGAGTGCGTCAGGCACGACGTCACCTATGAAGACCTGAAAAAACTGCCCGCCGCCTTTAAGGAGAACGGCTCGGTAACCGCCGGCAACTCCTCCCCGATGAACGACGGCATGGCGTTTGTCGTGATGATGTCCGCCGAAAAAGCCGCGGAGCTGAATATCAAGCCGATCGCCAAATTCCTCGGCTATCAGGTGGCGGGCGTCGATCCGGTCATGATGGGCATCGGCCCTGTATACGCCATCCCGAAGCTGCTGAACAGAATCGGCATGGAGCTTGACCAATTCGACGTCATCGAGCTCAACGAGGCGTTCGCGGTGCAGTCGCTTATCTGCATCGAGCAGCTCGAGATGAATATGGATAAAGTTAATCCGCGCGGCGGCGCTATCGCGCTGGGACACCCCTTAGGCGCCACCGGCTCGATTCTCATGTGCAAGGCGCTGTCTTACCTCGAGGATACCGGCGGAAAATACGGCCTGATCAGCATGTGCATCGGCGCCGGCATGGGTGCCGCGGGCGCAATCGAAATGCTGTAACGGAAAAAGCTTAAAGGCTTTAGTAACCCCCCTCGTTTTTTTGGAACGAAGGGGGTTTTTGTGCACGTATATTGTATCAGAAAATCCCTTCACGATAAACGGATATGCGTTTTTCGTCCGCCGCTGCCGTGCTTTCATTCACCGCCGCGGCAATCCCTCTCTCGTCACGCATATAGCTGATTGTTTGCTTCACCGTCACCGTATCGCCGTCGGTCTCAATGCTCAGATGGATGCGCATGTTGTGCCAGTTTCCGGAATTCACAAGCCCGTATTCGATAATAAGCCCGTCGGCGGTCTGAACAGTGCCCTTAATGCCGCCGTAGACGCTTTTAAACGAATACCCGTTGCCCTTGCCAAGCGCCTGTGCGGGCTCTCCGTTCATAAACGCGTACAGCGTATACTCATCGGCGGACAGTATGCTTTTGTCCTTGTCAACTATCCGATTTGATGAGTTTATTCATAAACTCAGTCAGTTTTTCTTTACTGAAAATGTACTGGGTGCCGGCTTTTACAATTTTACCGCTTTCATCGCTTGCGGAAATCTCAACGGTTGTATAAGTACCTTTCAGTTTTCCGGACTGAATCCATTTTTCCAACGTTTCCTGCGTTATTTTTAAATACTGAGCCGCCTCGTTATCATAAAGAAAATCGTCGTAGGTCGTCGTTTCGTCGTGATTGAAAATATCAAAAGAACCCGGAACACTGCCTACCGGCCGATTATTCATAGCGGTCACAATGCCCTGTCCCGCGATAATAATCGCAATGCTGATCAGCAAACAACCGATTACAGCCGACCAATTTAACTTTTGCATAGATAAATCAACTCCATTTAGTTTTCTTTGCCTGAATTATACAATATAGTATCGTTAAAATCAAGTTGAAGAGGTAAAAAACGGAATACTGGCATAATGAAATGTTGTAATGTATACAACGATGTGGTACTATAAAACCTGACTTTGGTATCAGACATTCAAACATGGTGCAAACTTTGTCGAAAGAAGGG
>CAYYFY010000417.1:0-1901 GCA_964471035.1 uncultured Eubacteriales bacterium | reverse complement strand
CAAGCGCTATATTTTGGTGCCGGTGACCGGACTTGAACCGGTACGCTGTTGCGGGCGAGGGATTTTAAGTCCCTTGCGTATGCCGATTTCGCCACACCGGCGTGTGTGTAAAAGTGATTATATGGCTTTTTTGAGGTTTTGTCAATATTTCAACTATAAAATCCGCCATTAATTCCGAGAATTTGTCCGGTGACGTAACCGGCGGCGGGGGAGAGCAGGTAAGCGACCGCCTTGGCGACATCTTCTGGGGTGCCAAGGCGTCCGAGCGGAATCTCTTCTGTCAGGGCGGCGAGGTCGTCCCCCGAAAAGCCGTCGAGCATATCGGTTTTAATGACGCCGGGGCAGACGCAGTTCACCGTGATTCCCGAGGGGGCAACTTCCTTGGCGAGCGCCTTTGTAAGACCGATGACTCCGGCTTTGGCGGCGCTGTAGGGGACCTCCATCGACGCGCCGGCCTGTCCCCAGATCGAGGCGATATTCAAGATTTTACCGCTTTTTTTGTTGATCATGTCCGGCAAGACGGCGCGGCAGCAGTTGAATACGCCTGTCAGGTTGACGCTCAGCATACGCGCCCATTGTTCGTCGGTGACGTCGGTCAGCAGCGCCTGATTGGCGATACCGGCATTATTGACGAGCGCGTCGATAATGCCGAAACGCTTTTTGACCGCTTCAGTCATGGCGGTAACTTCGTCCGCTTTCGAGACGTCCGCCCGAAAACAGGCGGCGTTCACGCCAAGGGCTGAAAGCTCGCTTACGAGCGCGCTTGCCTGTGCCTCGCCTGACAGATAATTGACCGCGATATCGTAACCATTACCGGCGAGCGCCCGCGCGATCGCGCGGCCGATGCCGCGCGAGGCTCCCGTGATCAATGCCGCGCTCATTTGCCTTTGGTTGTGGTTGCCGACGCAGAGCCGAGCTCCAGCGTCATGAACTGGTCGGTCGGGACAAGCATATAGCCCGCCGGAATTTTAAAGTTGGAGCTTGCCACCTCGCTCGAAACATCGTCCACATACAGGGTTATCTTTTCGCCGTCCTCGTTGTAGCTGACTTGCTTAACGAGGGTTTCTTCGTGATAATAATCAATCGAGCCGTCGTCGTATTTGATGTATTTGAGCGTCATGCCGTCAACCTTTTCGGTGCCGGAAGAAACCTTTTTTCTGTCGGATGACTTGTCAATGGACGCCAGCTCCTGATCCATATATTCCTTGAGTTTGTCCGCGTCGCAGTATATCTTCTTGTCGGGGCTGAGCAGGTACATTTTCGTCTTTGTGCTGATGGTGATGATGGTAACGCCGGAAAGCTGCGCGGTGATCGTATAATTGTCACCCGAATGGGCGACCGTATACGGGATTAAGGTGTTGCCGGTCTCCATGCGTCCTTTGATGAGGTATTTGTCGGAGGAGATGGTGTCCTTGTCGCTTTTCGGGGAGGTTTCTTTCTCGGTGGTCAGGCGGTCGGAGCTGATGCCGCCCGAAGGTTTTTTATTGTCCGACGGCTTTTCAAAGACGGAGGTCAGCGAGGTGCCGTTCTTTTTTGTCTCGCGCGTCGTGCCGTCTCCGGACGCCTCGGTTTCGGGAGGGGCTGTAACGACCGCTCCGTTCTTGTCCGTCTCTGTGACGACCGTGGCGGGAACGGTTGTGGTTGTTAAAGCGGGGTCGCTGGGGTCATTGACAAATGCAACGGTACAGCTGCACAGCAGCGACAGGCCGAGCAGCAGCGCGCACAGCAGAAACAGTTTTCCGGATGGTTTCATAACGGTATGTCCTTTCAGAGCAGATGAGAACAGTATAACAATAAAAGCGCCGCTTTTCAAGGGATTCAAGAAAAAATCAGTATTAATGTATTTAGAGTAAATTTCGGTGCCTTTTATCGGTTTCACTTGACAAATAATAGAAAAAATG
>CAYYFY010000416.1:0-1904 GCA_964471035.1 uncultured Eubacteriales bacterium | reverse complement strand
TCTCCCCCGACACCTGCCGCTTCTGGGATACGGTCAGCCATGAAAAGCTCGATAAGGACCGTTTCAGAAGAGATCTCGGCAATGTTGAAGAAGCTTATCAGGAAATATTAAAAAGACTTCTGGGAGAATAAAATATGGCTTCTATTCATGAAGAATGCGGCGTGTTCGGTTTCGCCGCGCCGCGCCGCGAGGCGGTCGCCGCTTCCGCTTATTACGGGCTGTTTGCCCTTCAGCACCGCGGACAGGAGAGCTGCGGTATCGTCGTCAACGACGACGGCGTGTTCACCTCCTACAAGGACGCCGGTATCGTCAACGATATTTTCACGCAGGAGGTCATCAAAAGCCTTGGCGACGGCAACATGGCTATAGGCCATGTCCGCTACGGCGCGTCCGACAGCGTTGACCGCGTCAACGCCCAGCCGATCGTCGTCAACCACATCAAGGGACGCCTCGCTTTAGCCCACAACGGCAGCCTGACCAACTACTACAGACTCCGCGAGGAGCTTGAGCTTGAGGGCGCGATCTTCCAGACCGAGGGCGACGCCGAGATCATTTCGTATATCATCACCAAGGAGCGTCTGACAAGCGCGTCCATCGAAGAGGCTGTAAGCCGCGCCATGGACAGAATTGAGGGCGCGTATTCATTGGTCATTATGTCCCCTTCAAAGCTGATTGCCCTGCGCGACAAGAACGGCTTCCGACCGCTCTGTTACGGTCAGACCGAGGATGGCGCTCTGGTCGTCGCCTCGGAGAGCTGCGCGCTCGACGCGGTCGGCGCGTCGTTTGTCCGCGACGTTGAGCCTGGCGAAATATTGATTTTTGAGAATAATACCGTCCGCTCGCTTACCGACAACTGCAACAAAGCCGAGCCGTCCCTCTGTGTTTTTGAGTACATCTATTTTGCCCGTCCCGATTCCGTCATCGACGGCTGCTCGGTGCATTTGGCACGGCAGCGGGCGGGTTCCTTTTTGGCTTTAGAGCATCCCGTTCAGGCTGACGTCGTCGTCGGCGTGCCCGATTCGGGGCTTGACGCCGCCATCGGCTACGCAAGACAGTCGGGCATCCCCTACGGGCTGGGTTTCATCAAAAACCGTTATGTGGCACGCACCTTCATCGCTCCCGACCAAAAAGCGCGCGAGGATATGGTGCGCATCAAGCTCAATCCCGTCGTCGAGACGGTCAAGGACAAGCGCGTTGTACTCATCGACGACTCCATAGTCCGCGGCACGACGAGCGGACGCATTGTTCGCCTGCTCCGCGACGCGGGCGCCAAGGAAATCCATATGCGTGTCTCCGCGCCGCCGTTTGTCAACCCCTGCTGCTACGGCACCGACATCAAGAACCGCAGTGACCTTATCGCCACAAAGCATTCGGTCGAGGAGATCGCCGAGATTATCGGCGTCGATTCTTTGGGATTTCTCAATCCCGAATATTTACCGCTCCTTGCCGGCAGCGGCAAAAACAAAACCTTCTGCAACGCCTGTTTTTCGGGGAACTATCCCACGACCCCGCCGGACGAGAACTATGTCTTCGAGATGAAACGGCGCTACGAAAAAAAGCTCAGCGAGAGGAGTAAAACAAAATAAATTCCGTCTCGCAGAGAAAGGATGGTTATAAGAATGAAGAGCAGCAGCGAAAGCTATAAACAAGCCGGCGTGGACATCACCGCCGGATATAAAGCCGTCGAGCTGATGAAGGGCTCAATCGCGAAAACGATGACCGCCGGCGTCGTGTCGGACATCGGCGGCTTCGGCGGGCTGTTTTCGTTAAAAGAATTCGCCTCTTATGAGGACCCGATTCTCGTTTCGGGTACCGACGGCGTCGGCACCAAGCTGAAGCTCGCTTTTTTAGCGGACAAGCACGATACGGTCGGCATTGACTGTGTCGCCATGTGCGTCAACGAC
>CAYYFY010000415.1:0-1920 GCA_964471035.1 uncultured Eubacteriales bacterium | reverse complement strand
GGTCTTCACGCAGAAAAAATCAGTATCGGCGTCGACGCCAAGGTCGGCCTGCAGTTCGAGGAGAAATGGACGGTTAACTATTAATTTTCAACTCTAAGAGGAACACTATCCCCGACAGGCGTTTGCCTGTTGGGGATAGCGTATTATAAACAATCAGTTTTCCGTATTAAAAAGTTCTAAAAACTGAGCAGCTGTCACTGCTTTTGGGTGATCCGAATTTAGCGAATATTCGTATCGGCCAAAATCCTCAAGAGCCTTCACCGCCTGCGTACCGGACATCATCAACCAACTTTTGAACATCCTCGTCGTTTTTGACTCCGAGCAGATTATCCGCTCCCCTCATCGCTTTCTGTACTTTTTCAAGGGCGGAAGCGGACGCGTTGTCAATGACCACATCGCCGTTTTTGTTTGTAAAAAAGAGGATTTTATCGCCCTCCTTCAAACCGAGCTGACGGCGTATTTCAATCGGAACGGTAACCTGACCGTTTGCCGATACCTTCGCAAGATTCATAATCGTTATTCCTTTCTTAAGTTATAAACTATTCTTTACTTCTCAAGAATAGTATATGCGATTTTATACGATTTATAAAGATACAATTATGTTGCAAATTTACCGTCGGCGTGATAGTATGAAAAAAATGGTAAGGGGGTTTATTTATGAATCCGAAGCAGCGTTATATCGAAACCATGACGTTCGGCAATCCCGATAAAATACCGCTCTCTTTAGGCGGGCCGCGCGAATCGACGCTGAAACGGTGGCACAGCGAGGGACTGCCCGAGAGCTTAAGTTACATCGACGCGCTGCTCGATACGCTGAACATCCCGCCCGAGGCGCTGCTGCGCCGGTCTGGCACCGGCGTTTCGTTCAGAATGATCCCCGAATTCGAGCCGGTCGTACTCGAGCACAAAGACGGGCATTATCTGATCCGCGACTGGATGGGCGCAATCACGGAAATTTCCGATACCTATGACGAAACGTATCTGCGCGCCGCCAAGGACTTTGTCACGCGCAAATGGCACAAGTTCCCCGTTGAGAACCGCGAGGACTTTGAGGAAATGAAAAAGCGGTTCGACCCCTCTGCGCCCGAACGGATACCGTCAGACCTCGATGAACGTTTAAAAGCCTTGCGCACCAAAGATGAGATTCTTTCCATAAGCTTCAACGGTGTATTCTGGCAGCTGCGCGAGTGGTGCGGCTTTGAAAACCTCTGTATTTTCATGGCTGACGATCCGGACTTTGTTCATGAGATGGCGTCCTTTTGGACGGATTTTGTCAGCGATATACTGAAAGACGTCCTTAAGCGCGCCACACCCGACCATGTGCTCATTTCGGAGGATATGGCCTACAAGGCGCACAGCATGATTTCCCCTCAGATGACAAGAGAGTTTATTCAACCCGCTTATAAGCAGTGGGTACCGCTGTTAAAAGAAAATGGCTGCGCTGTCATTGAGCTGGACAGCGACGGCTGTATCGACGAGCTGATCCCGATCTGGATCGAATCGGGCATCAACAGCGCCAGTCCCATTGAAGTCGCCGCGCACTGCGATATTCTCGATTACCGGCAACAATACGGAAAAGCCATGGCGTATTCGGGCGGCATCGACAAGCGCGTCATCGCCAAAGGCGGCAAAGAGCTTCGCGATCTGGTTAATAAGATCGTGCCGGAGCTGTTTAAGGACGGCGGGTATATCCCCGGCTGCGACCACGGCGTCCCGCCTGATGTTTCGTGGCAGAACTACCTCGACTTCGCGGAAATGATCGCGAAAATGAGTGGGTGGTGAAAAATCGCGAAGCGATTTTTCACCGAAGCGTTTTGTAAACGCTTCACTTCACTTCGCGCCAAAGGCGCGATACTTCACGCCGTCGCAAGCGGCACTTCACGCCGCCGCAAGCGGCACTTCACGCCGCCGCAAGCGGCA
>CAYYFY010000414.1:0-1922 GCA_964471035.1 uncultured Eubacteriales bacterium | reverse complement strand
GTATTGAAAATATGTTTGCGCGCGACAGCCATACGGGGCATATTTGCCCGACCTCCTGCACAACCGCCGAGGAGATGGCCGACTATATCGACACCCTTAACCGGCTATGCGGCGCTCCCCTCTTTGCCGCCTGCCTCGACACAGGCCACGCGAGCATCATCCATTACGACGGTTACGAGACGGTCGAACCCGCTCAAATGATACGTATTCTCGGCCACAGGCTTAAAGGTCTGCACGTCCAGGATACCGACGGCGTCGACGACTGCCATATGCCGCCGGGGCTCGGTAAAAACGACTGGGACGGCATCTGCGCGGCGCTTAAAGAGGTCGGGTACAACGGCGTGTTCACTTTAGAGGCCGACCATCTTTGCTTTATATTTGGCAATACCTGCGCCCTCGAAAGCGAGCGGCTGCTGTACGCGGCGGCAAAGGCTGTTGTGGAGCGTAACGGACTGTAAAAATATAAATTAATACAACGCGTCTCTGCAAAGCCAGAGGCGCGTTGTATTGATTCGCCGACAGGAGCTATTTGCCGACAAGGAGCTGATAATTTAAGGCGCATAAGACCATGTGACGGGACACTTTAAACACCCTATATAACTATGCCATAAAACCGAAAAGACTACACAAAGTTTTTTTATTTTCAGGAAATCTCTTTTAAAAATGATACGCACCCCCTGAAAAACAAGGGGTGCGTCGTATCGGTTTGCCGACA
Organism: uncultured Eubacteriales bacterium; assembly: GCA_964471035.1. Taxonomy (GTDB): domain Bacteria; phylum Bacillota; class Clostridia; order Oscillospirales; family Acutalibacteraceae; genus DTU089. The sequence continues at coordinate 1,207 of CAYYFY010000414.1, read as the reverse complement.
GGAGCTATTTGCCGACAAAGAGCAATTCTATTGTAGCTTCCCCAACGGTGAATTTCAACCATTAAATACTACGTCATATGTTCAATATGCAACAATGAGATAGCTATGTGTCGTTTTACAGTGTTGTCTGGAAGCTATATTTTCCGCTATAATACATTTTACATATAAACCGCGTCAATTCTTCGGGGGGGATTTTCATGCCGTCCTCCAGCCAGTGAAGGATCGTTTCGGTGACGCCCGCCTGACCGAAGTCCGTAAAATAGCGGCGCGGATCGTTTACGGGAAAGATTTCGGCGGAATTGGACAGATTCTTCGTAATATCTGCCTTGATCTTTTCAAGCAGTTGGTTGTTGAGGTCATACTTCACGATAAACGCGCACATTGCCGCGTTTTCTTTAATGAAAACCGTAAAGCGCATAATATAGCGCTCAAGATTGGTCGTTTCGCTTGACGGCTCTTCATTTTCGATGACGCTGCTGCGGAATTTCTCGTAGATTTCATCCTGAATCTGACGCGTCATGTCGTAAATGTTCTCGTAATAGAAGTAAAAGGTGGAACGGTTGACCTCGGCAAGCTCCGTCAGCTCGCTGACCGTAATCTTGTCGAGCGGCTTCTGCTCAAGCAGCAAAAACAGGTTCTCGCGCAAAATCCGCTGTGTTCTCAGAACACGTTTATCCCGCTTTTGTATACCCATAGTTACCCCTTATTTACTTCGATAGCGCCGCCAACGGCGGTCAGCGTGATATTTTCTACGGGACTTTCCGTGCTCGCGATGAGGATATTGGCAATCTTGTCCTCGACATCCTTACGCAGTGTCCGGCGCAGGTCGCGCGCGCCGCGGTTCCCGCCGTCGCTCTTTTCGGCGATAATGCGCGTCACGCCCTCGCCCACTGTCAGCGTAATGCCCTTTTCCTGAAGCGGTCCGCGCAGCTCGTCGAGCAGGAGTCCCGCGATTTTTTCATAATCATCGACCGACAGCTCATTGAACATGACGATCTCGTCAACCCTGCCCAAAAATTCGGGGCGCAAAAAGTCCTTGAGCGCCTTCATGGTCTTGTCCTTTGTTACGTCGGCCTTCGTCTTATTGAAGCCGAGCGCGCTCTCCTGCCGCTCGCTTCCGGCGTTAGAGGTCATAATGATCACCGTATTTTCAAAGCTGACAGTGCGTCCCTGCGCGTCGCTGGTCCTGCCCTCGTCGAGTATCTGG
>CAYYFY010000413.1:0-1923 GCA_964471035.1 uncultured Eubacteriales bacterium | reverse complement strand
ACCTTTAAGAATTATTCGTGTATTTTTGTAATTATTTTGTGGTAAACAATTATCGGAGGGATTTTATGTATACTGTACTTGTATGCGACGACGATGTGGCAATCCTTAAATCCATCGACATATATCTGAAGCTCGAGGGGTACAATACCCTGCTAGCCGAGAACGGCGTGCGTGCGCTTGAGCTGGTACGCATGAGCGAGGTGCACTGTATCATCCTCGACATCATGATGCCGGGGCTTGACGGGTTGAGCGCCACTTTAAAGATGCGGGAGAAATACAATATTCCGATTATTCTGCTTTCAGCAAAAAGCGAGGATACCGACAAGATCACCGGCCTCTCCTTCGGCGCGGACGACTATGTGACCAAGCCCTTTAATCCGCTGGAGCTCATCGCGCGCGTCAAGAGCCAGATACGGCGGTATGTCAACCTCGGCAGCATGGAGAAAAAAGAGGGGATCATCGAGAACGGGGGACTTGTCATCGACACCGTCGCCCACGAGGTCACGCTCGACGGCGAGCCCGTCAAGCTCACGGCTACCGAGTACGGTATTATCGAGTACCTGATGCGCAACATCGGCTGCGTCCTCTCCACGGCGCAGATTTACGAAGCGGTCTGGAACGAGCCGTCGTTCGCCGGCGATAAGACCGTCACCGTCCACATCCGGCGCATACGCGAAAAGATCGAGATCAATCCGAAGGAACCGAAATATCTGAAGGTGGTGTGGGGCATTGGATATAAGATCGAAAAGCTATAAATACTCTTATTTTGTCAAGGTCGTCGCGGTGGCGATGCTCTTTACGCTCGTCTTTTCGGCGGGTTATTCAACGTTCTGGCAGTTCCGCAGCAAGGTCATTTTCGCCGACAACGGCAAGGAGAGCCTTGTTTCAACGCCGTCCTTCCTGTACAATATTTCCAATGACATCAACAGCATCGCCCGCTACGCGGCCTTCTCCGAAAAAATGGTTGACAGTCAGGAGGTTTTCGCCGCGAACGACGAAACGACGCGTACCTCCGTTAAAAACCTGAACAGCGACCGTCAGCTTGCTCTGGAGCTTTTTGATATTATTCAGGAATTTAAAAAGCTCAATCCCGGCAAGGACAGCGAACCGACGACCGCGGCAGCGGCAGCGGGACAAAGCGAATCTTATAGCGAACCTTATAATGACAGCAACCCCGAGCTTTTCGAGGATAATGAACACATTAGCAACATAAGGAATCAAAAATGGTCGTTAGGGTATTCCGGCACCTATTCGGTATTCAATAATGAAACACAGGCATACGAGGCGACCAAGGATATAGACCTCACCGTCGCGCGTCAGCTTTTAGAGCGCGAATACAAGAGTTATTACGCGTGGAACAGCGATTATCAGTTTCTGCGCAGTTGCATTTTTCAGATTGTATATAACGCCAACAGCCGCAACACCATCAACGAGGAAATGGACAATAATATCAGTAAACTGAAAAACAACAATTGGACCGAGTATGTAAACCGTTATAACTATTATCATAATCTTGTATCCGCCATGGTCAATATCCGCTTCGCCGTACAGAATAAAAAGACAAACGCGCTGGTCGCCAATATCCCCGAAAAGGATTTTGACTTTAACGGTTTTAAGGCTTCCATCGGCGACAGCTTGTTTCATATCAGTTATACCGCTGAAAAGGGGCTGCTCGACGGCGGCATTCCTGAGAGCTCAGCGGCAACAAGCACGATTGTTGAGCTGTTCGGCTACACCTTCGGCGCGCCCGACTCGGATACCTTCAACAACAGCTATCTGAAGAATTATTTCGGCGACGAGTACGACGTCTATATCATGCTTCCAAAGGAACTTGAGCGCGGCGATGTCTATCATTATATCTATCAGAATTATGCGGAAATCAACAACCGCTATCTTGCTGGCGCGGAAATCCAATACTGGACA
>CAYYFY010000412.1:0-1932 GCA_964471035.1 uncultured Eubacteriales bacterium | reverse complement strand
AGCTCGACGATGTGGAGTTTCATATCCGGAAGCCCGACTATACAGCGCCATGGAAATTTACCTCGAGCGACGGACGGTTTGAGATGGACTTTGTGCCTATCATAGACCGCGCCGCGAAGATTGATGTGAAACTGATTGTTACAGATCAGCATCAGGTATTCGGCAAAATGAGCGGCAAAGCGGTCCTCGATGACGGCACGGTGCTAGAGATAAAGGATATGCTCTGCTTTGCCGAGGACGTACACAATAAGTATTGAGGAATCATTGATTTTGGACTGGACAGAGATTACCGTCAGCGTTCCCGTCTCCTTTGCGGACTTAGCGGGCGCTGTCGCGATGATGACCGTGTCTCACGGCATCTATATCGAGGATTACAGCCGCCTCGAGCAGGAGGCGCTGGAAATAGCGCATATTAATTTGATCGACGAGGAACTGTTGAAGAAAGACAGGGAGACGGCGGTTGTACATATCTATATCCCGACCGAGGACAACCCCGACGAGGCGCTGTCGTTTTTATCCGAACGGCTGACCGCCGCACGGATTCCGTTTGCGGTCGGACGCGGTACGCTTTCCGACGAGGACTGGGCTGACGGTTGGAAGAAATATTTCAAGCCGACAGAAGTCGGACGGCGTCTGTTGATCTGTCCGGCGTGGGAAACTCCGCCGCCGGACAATACGCGCGCCGTGCTGCTCATCGAGCCGGGCGCTGCGTTTGGCTCGGGTACGCATGAGACGACGCGCCTGTGCTTAGAAGCGCTCGACGGCGCTATAAAGGGCGGCGAACGCGTTCTCGACATCGGCTGTGGCAGCGGAATACTCTCGATAGGCGCGCTGCTTTTAGGGGCTAAAGAGGCGCTGGGCGTTGACATCGACGCTATGGCGGTCAAGACCGCGAAGCAAAACGGGGAGCTCAACGGGTTTTTCGCGCCGCGCTTTTCAGCGGTCTGCGGCAATCTTGCGGATTCGGTGACGGGACAGTATGAGGTTATCGTCGCCAACATCGTCGCCGACGTCATCATGTCTTTTGCCTGTGACGCGCGAAAGCTGCTAAAAGATAGCGGCGTTTTTATCACCTCAGGCATCATCGATACACGCGCCGACGAGGTTCTTGCGGCACTCATAAACGTCGGGTTCACGGCTTTAAGCCGTCACGAGGAGCGCGGTTGGATTTGCTTTGTTTTGAAAAAAGAAGAGCAAGTCTAATACGGATAAATATTACATAAACTGTACAAGAATCTTTACAAGGAGAGTCTTTATGAAAAGGATTTTTTGTGCTGTTTTTTCTTTTGTTTTTATGATGCTCTGTACGGTTTTTTGTCAGGGGGAAAGCGCGCTGCTTAAAGGGACAGGGAATATTCTGCCAGACAAGAACGTTACGGTCGCCTTAGAAAATGAAAAAGCCGCGGCGGCTGATGTGCTGCCGGTCAAGATCGACGCAAAAAGCGTGATTCTCGTTGAGGCTACTTCGGGCAAGGTGCTGATGGAAAATAATCCGGACGAGAAGTTGTATCCGGCGTCGGTGACGAAAATCATGACGATGCTGCTTGTTGTCGAAGCCATAGACAGCGGCAAGATTTCGCTCGAGGACAAGGTGGCCGCCAGCAAATACGCGAGCTCGATGGGCGGCACGGAAATCTGGCTTGAGGAGGGGGAGGTCATGACCGTCCATGAGCTCTTAAAGGCGACCGCCGTCGGCAGCGCCAACGATGCGGCCATGGCGCTGGCGGAGTATATAGCGGGCAGCAAGGAAGCCTTTGTCGAAGCCATGAACGCGCGCGCCGCCGAACTGGGAATGACAAACACCCATTTTGACAACCCGACCGGTCTTGACGACACCTCCGACACGCATCTGACGACGGCGCGCGACATCGCGCTGATGTCATGTGCGCTGTTGAAACATAAAATGATAGAGGAATACACGACTATCTGGAT
>CAYYFY010000411.1:0-1956 GCA_964471035.1 uncultured Eubacteriales bacterium | reverse complement strand
GCCGCAATGAACATTACGATGATAAACGTCAATCTGCTGACCATCGACGCCGACGTCACAAAGAAAAAAGAACACATCTATCATGCGGCCATGCTTGAGCCGCACTGCTCGTCGGAGCTGTCCATTGATGACATTATCAAGATGTGCGATGAGCTTATCGAGGCGCACGGGGAGTATTTGCCGAAGTATAATTGAACATTTTCCTTTTTGGCAAACCCTTATTTTAAAAATGAATAATGAATAATGAAGTCGCTAAAGAACCGTTTGCACGGTTCTCCGCTAATGAATAATTGCGGGGCTGCGCCGCTATTATATCGGGGTGCGGAGTGTCCCCGCCCGAAATTATTCATTATTCATTTTTCATTATTCATTATAATTCTTTCGGAGGTAGACGAAATGAATAACACCTCAATCAATATCACCGCCGTCGGCGACGGCATCGCCGACGACACCGCGGCGATTCAGGCGGCGCTTTTCAGCGGCGCGCCGGTAGTCAACATTCCCAACGGCAGTTATCGGATCACAAAAACGCTGCTCGTGCCATGTCATACACACATACGGGCATCCAAAAACGCGCGGCTGTTTTTGTGCGGCGATGTTCCGAAGAAGCGCGGGGATTTTCTGCTGAGTAACGCCGATACCGTAAACGGCAACGAGGATATCGCGATCACCGGCGGTATCTGGGACGGCAACAATCAGGGTAAATACAACACCAAAAACCTCGATTTGTTCGCGCCGGACGCGTATTCGGGCACGGTGTTGAATTTCGTCAACGTAAAGGGCTTGTCCTTGTCGGATATGACTGTAGCCAATTCCGTCACCTACTACGTCCGCTTGGCGCACCTCGACGGCTTTACAATTAAAAACATTGACTTTTTCAGCGAAAAGAAGGCGTTCAATCAGGACGGTCTGCATTTCGGCGGCTATGTGAAAAACGGGACCGTCGAAAACATCCGCGCCAAAACCGACGGACAGACCAACGACGATTTTATCGCCTTAAACGCCGACGACTGCGTCACGCGCCTTGAAAACTTCGACCTGCCCCGAGGTCCTATTGAGGACATCACCTTCAAAAACCTGTACGCGAAGGACTGCCATACGATGGTGCGCCTCTTAAGCGTCACCGCCCCGATACGGCGCATCCGCTTTGAAAATGTGACGGCGGGATGCCGCTGTTTCGGGATTAATATGGACGCCGCGCGGTACTGCCGCACCCCTCTTTTCAAGGACGCCGACTGCCCCGACGGCGTAGGCAAAATTGAGGATATTTCGTTTGATAACGTGACGCTCTGGTTTTCAAGGGAGAATCAGAAAAACGCCCTGATTGGCATGGAATCCAATACAAAGCGTTTTACAATTACAAATTTCAACCGTCCCGACTTTGACCTCTCGCCCGATTCCCCCACCCTGCTCGTCAGAAATGTAAACGATATGCGCGTTTCGGTAAACGGAGTACTGTCTGCCGAAGGCAACCTGAAATATGTCGGCGATGTCTTTGAGATGAAAGAAAGCTTTTCCGAACTGACTGTTGAGTAACTAACAGACAGACATTCCTGCATTGTCTTTTTGTCGTCATGCGGCGTTGACCGAACCCGTCCATAAACAAATTATGGACGGGTTTTTGTCGCCTTGCCTGACAACAAAAATACGGCGCAATAATTGCCTACTGTTGGGGGCAGAAGTAATATTCAGACAAACTCCATATTTTTAACTCTTTATATGGATTACACTCAGCAAGAACAAGTCTGTTAGCTTTTCCGCCGAAAGCGGAAAAATGTTTTATCGCTGTATCAAACGCTATTTTTATTTCTTCTTGGTTCAGCTTTACCGCTAATGCGGTGTGAGGAACCCATTGATACGGAAGATAATGTCCGTCGTTCCCAAAGTCCGCAAACTGCTTTACCAATTTATTGATATTGATACAAGTGTTCATCAGATATTCATTGAGAACGGGCG
>CAYYFY010000410.1:0-1977 GCA_964471035.1 uncultured Eubacteriales bacterium | reverse complement strand
TCAGAATTATATAGTATTATACGCAAAAAAGCAACAGGGAAAATAAATACAAAAAAGCAAAGCCGGAAGCGTGAAGCTTCCGGCGCTTTCGGTCAGATTTCAGACAGCGCGGGTAACCTTACCGGAGCGCAAGCAGCGAGTGCAAGCGTATACTCTGCGGGGGGACCCGTCCACAACGGCCTTCACGCGTTTGACGTTCGGTTTCCACGTCCTGTTGGAACGTCTGTGGGAGTGGGATACCTTAATGCCGAATGAAACATCTTTACCGCAAAAATCACACTTAGCCATCTTTGCACCTCCTTTTAAAAGACAAAATTCAAGCCCGTCTAACAGGGCAGCGGGAACATCATAGCAGTTTTGTTCCACAATTGCAAGACTTTTTTGAAAAAAAACCGGTAACGGAATTTTGCGGAATTTTGAAAAAATTTGTTAAAAACTCTTGCAATATTCAAAAAGATACTATATAATACAGGTGCTCGAACATTTGTACACTTAACTTGACGGAGGATTAAGGTTGAAATTTTTTCAACCGGAAGTTTTGCTCTCACAAAACTTCCGCCTCGCATAGAAAGGATGGTCATACATATGGCTGATAAAAAGAAAGCGTTGGAAACAGCGCTGCAGCAGATTGAGAAGAGCTACGGAAAGGGCGCGATCATGCGCCTGGGCGAAAACGCGGGAATGAATGTCGAGGCGGTTTCCACCGGTTCAATAGCTTTGGACGCGGCGACGGGTATCGGCGGTCTGCCGAGAGGTCGTATCATCGAAATTTTCGGTCCGGAGTCCTCCGGAAAGACGACGCTGGCGCTCCACGTCGTCGCCGAGGCGCAGCGCATGGGGGGCGAAGCGGCGTTCATTGACGCCGAGCACGCGCTCGATCCCGTTTACGCGGCGCGTCTGGGTGTGGATATTGACAGCCTTTTGGTCTCACAGCCCGACAACGGCGAGCAGGCGCTTGAAATCACCGAGGCGCTCACACGTTCGGGCGCGCTCGATGTCGTCGTCGTTGACTCGGTCGCCGCGCTGGTACCGCGCGCCGAGATCGAGGGCGAGATGGGCGATTCCCACGTCGGCTTGCACGCGCGCCTGATGTCGCAGGCGCTGCGCAAATTGGCCGGTGCTATTTCGCGCTCGAATACTATTATAATATTTATCAATCAGCTCCGTGAAAAGGTCGGCGTCGTCTACGGCAACCCCGAGGTGACGACCGGCGGGCGCGCGCTCAAATTCTACGCCTCCATCCGTATTGACGTGCGTAAGATCGAACAGCTCAAAGGTCCCGGCAACGAGTTTATCGGCTCGCGTACCAGGGCCAAGGTCGTTAAGAACAAGGTCGCCCCGCCGTTTAAGGAAGCGGAATTCGATATTTTGTACGGTACGGGCATTTCGCGTGAGGGTGAGATTGTCGATCTGGCGGCTAAGATGGGTGTCATCCAGAAAAGCGGGGCGTGGTTTTCCTACGGCGAGCAGCGGCTCGGTCAGGGGCGCGACAATGTCCGTGAGCTGATGAAGAAAGAGAAAGGGCTTGCCGCGGAAATTGAAGGTAAAGTCCGCGAGAAGCTCTGCCGCGCGACCGCCTTTGACGACAAGGGCTCCGAGGAAAACAAGGCGGCGTATCAGCCGGTCACGCGAGAGCAGGCGCGCGCGACTCTCGACATCGCGGTGGATGACGACGAATAATCTTGTATTTAAGAGAGAGTTTGCCTCCGAAAAACGGAGGCGGACTTTCTTTTTTTTCGAATATTGTCGTGATTCTTGTCGAAAGACTTGACAACGGACGTATTTCCCGTATTATATATTCCTGAATGGGAAAAGTGCGGTTATTTTTGAAAGGGTGAACTGTCATGGCCTTTAAAATCCTGCCCGTCAGTCTGGGCTGTCCGAAAAATCAGGTGGATCTTGAAATCATGCTGGCAAAGCTTGTCGCCGCCGGATTTATCATTGTCGAGGACATCGACAAGGCGGATATTGTCATAG
>CAYYFY010000409.1:0-1977 GCA_964471035.1 uncultured Eubacteriales bacterium | reverse complement strand
GCAGCGTCTTAGTTTCCGTGGGGCTCGGGATTGTTTTCAGAGCGGGTGCGACGACCGGCGGCTCGGACATTATCGTTAAACTCCTGCGCCTGAAAATCCGCCATATCAACACCGGCACGACGTTTTTGACTTTAGACAGCGCCATCGTCGTCCTGTCGGGCTTCGTGTTCGGGGGCTTAAATATAGCCCTTTACGCCGAGATTGCCGTCTTTTTGCAGATGTTCGTCTTAAACGCCGTTCTCTATGGCTTTGACGAGGCAAGGCTCGTCTATGTCATCAGCGAAAAAAAGGACGCCATCGCCACAAAGCTTCTCAACGAGCTGGAGGTCGGCGTCACGTTTTTAGACGGAAAAGGCGCGTATACGGGCGACGAAAAACAGGTGCTGTTCTGCGCGCTGCGTATGCGTACGCTGCCGAAGGTGCGCGACATCGTCGCCAAAGAGGACGAAAAAGCATTCATGATCGTCACCAAGGCGACAGCCGTTTTCGGCGAAGGCTTCAAATCACATCACGAAAAGGAACTTTAAAATGAAAGATGAAAGAGAATTACGCGTCTACAATTATTTGAATACATACGGTATTCCGTACAATGCGCTCAGTCACGAACCGGCTAACGATATGGAAACGTGCCGCGTCATCGAGCAACGGCTTGGCGTGCCCATCTGCAAGAATCTGTTCCTGTGCAACCGGCAGAAAACGGCATTTTATCTGCTGATGATGCCCGGGGACAAGCCGTTTAAGACCAAGGAGCTGTCCGCGCAGATAAACAGCGCGCGCCTGTCGTTCGCCGACGCCGAAGACATGGAGCGGCTTTTGGGGCTTTCTCCGGGCGCGGTCAGCGTTATGGGGCTTATAAATGATAAGGAAAACGCGGTAAACCTGCTCGTCGACGAAGATATCCAAAAGGACGAATACATAGGCTGCCACCCCTGCGTCAGCACGGCGAGCCTGCGTCTTCTGACCGCCGATGTGTTCAAAAAATTCCTTCCGGCGACAGGGCATACCTATACCACCGTCAAGCTCGTCGGACTGGACTAAAACTACCTTATTAACCTCTCTTTCACCGCCGCTTTTAGCGGCGGTGAATTTTTTTAAAAATCTTCTAAAATGGGGTTGAAAATCAAAAATAATGTGATATAATATAGACAGAACATTTGTTCTTTTGAATCGGCGCTATATTTATTGTATCATGGGAGGGAAAAGGATTGAGCGAAAACAGATGCAGACGATGTAACCGCGTACTCAAAGATCCCAATGCCGAGTACGGTTGGCGGTGCGCGGAAATTCTCGGTATGTCGGACGATTTAAACTATGCGGGGGATTTAGCCTTTGACAGGTTTATTCTTGGTGTAAGTGCCGCGGAAAATATTGCCGCCGAAAATGGCAGGGTTTTAACCACTGAGGAAATGCCCGCGCTTTATGAGGCGATGGCTAAACGGTACATAGCGGCGGATATGCACAATCATATCCTGTGGAAAGAAGCGTATGACCAAAGCGAAGCCGTTTTAAACGGAATGCCGTACAATACCGTTACACCGCTTTCGGAATACTTTGAATTGCGCGACGCGTATGACCATTCAAACGGCGGATACACGACGACAAAATATCTTGACGGTGCGTATTCGGAAGATACAAAAAAACTGCAGCACGCCTTAAACGAAATGGGATATCGGGATAAGTTCAAGAGGAAGCTTAAAGAGGATGGACTTTTCGGACCGAAAACACAATGGGTAAACGATATTTTTTCTAAAGGCTTCACACCAATACTCACTTATATTAACCCCTTACAAACGCAGAAAACAGGTGTTGCTGTAAGGGAGGCAACGAACAACCACAATAATTATATAAATCCGTCAAATCAATTGTATGATACAAAAACGGGAAAAACAATTTTTATGCTCCATCAGGGAGATGTACCGATATTTAAAGACGGAGTTAATAAAAAGATTGCAAACCACATTAATGTTTATTCACTTG
>CAYYFY010000408.1:0-1981 GCA_964471035.1 uncultured Eubacteriales bacterium | reverse complement strand
GAGGATTGCAGCGCTCTGACGGCTTCTGCCAATTCCTCCGGCGTGTAATCCGCGTTCATCCGCTTTATCCTTTCGATTGATGTTACTTTTATCATTGTATCATATAGTTTGGTTTATTTGCAATATGAAATGGCGAATGGTCGCGAATGGTTTTATGCTTTTAAAAGTTGCTCATTCTCGAAAAATCCCTTCCACGGGTCGTCGCCGCTTATCCTTCTGAGCGCTTCTTCCATGGTGATACCGTCGGGGGCGATACTGTCAAGCTCCTCCCAGAAAATCGGCATGGACACTTTCGCGCCCGGTCTTGCCCTGACGGAATACGGGGCGACGCTGGTGGCGCCTCTGCCGTTGCGGATCCAGTCGATGAATATTTTATTCGTCCGCTTTGACTTCTTCACGTTGCTCGTATAGCGGTCAGGCCATTGTTTTTCCATGACTTCGGCGACCTGTCTTGCGAAATCGTGAACGGTGTCCCACGATGCGGCGGGCTGTAGGGGAACGACCGCGTGGTATCCCTTGCCGCCGCTCGTTTTGAGATACGCTTTGAGCGAAAGCTCGTCGAGGGTGGCTCTCAGGTCTTTGACGCCCTGACGCACGGCGGACAGATCCAATCCCTCGTCGGGGTCTAAATCGAACACCATCATATCCGGTTTTTCGAGGTCGTCGATATGGCTTCCCCAGACGTGAAACTCCAGCGTGTTCATCTGCGCTTCGGACAGAATGCCGGTTTCGTTTTCAATATAGAAATATTCCTCCGTTTCGCCGTCGCTGTTTATTATGGGTATTGTCATAACGCCCTTGCCATTGGTGTCGGGATGCTTTTTGAAAAAACAGGAAGCGGCTATACCGCTCGGACAGCGCAAAATGCTCAAAACGCGGTGACCGACAAAGGGCAGCATTCGCGCCGACACCTTTTCGTAATAGCGGACGATGTCGCCCTTTGTGACGGCGGGGTCGTTAAATAACACCTTGTCGGGATTTGTGATCTTTATGCCGCCGATGATGACGCCGCTGCTTTTTTCATCCATAGGGTTCTCCCGTTCTTCGTCTGCTGTTTCCATTTTTATATCGGACGGCTCTTTATCCGTCCGCAGTCCCTTGTAGCTTGCCTGTCTTAAAAGATTTTCATTTGTCCATTCGGCGAATTGTATTTCCGCGATGAGTCTTGGCTCAAGCCATGTGACCATTTCGTTTGAGCGGGGGAGCGGCGCGTTTTTGAAAGGCGGCTCCGGTCTCTGTAACCCCTCGAATTTGCCGATTAGCTCTTTTTTGTCGGATTCGCTTAGTCCCGTCCCGGCGCGTCCTGCAAAGATAAAATCATCGCCGTTATAAACGCCGAGTAGGAGCGCGCTGACTCCGCTTAGTCTTTTATCGGTCAGCGTAAAACCCCCGATGACGAACTCCTGTCTTTTAGAGCATTTCATCTTGATCCAGTCGCCGTTTCGCGTCCCGCTGTATACGGAATCCGCCTTTTTGCCCACGATACCTTCCATGCCTAATTCACATGCCGCTCTAAAGCTTTTGTTCCCGTTGCCGAATACATGGCGGCTGTAATGAAGGTTTTCGGGCGCGTCCTTCATCAGAGCTTCAAGGGTTTCCTTTCTCTGAATAAGCGGCTGCCCCCGCAGGTCGGCGCCGTCGAGCGCGAGAAGGTCGAAGACGATATAGGTGAGATTATGCGCCTTGGGGTTTTTCATGGTGTTTTGCAAAGCCTGAAAATCCGTCTTGCCCGACGCGTCTATAACCGCCATTTCTCCGTCGAGCACCATCGCCCTGTTCGCCGCTAAGTCAAGAAGCGCTCCGGCGACAGGGGCAAACCGGCTTGTGCAGTCGTTGTGGTTGCGCGTAATCAGGCGCGCGCCGTTACCCTCAATGAACGCCGTAATGCGGTATCCGTCGTATTTCAGCTCATAAACCCAATCGTCACCTTCGGGAATTGTATTCACAAGGCGCGCAAGCTGTGCGTCCGCTTGGTTAAAAG
>CAYYFY010000407.1:0-1997 GCA_964471035.1 uncultured Eubacteriales bacterium | reverse complement strand
AAATATGAATCTGGCAAGAAGAAAGCTGTCACTGCCTGAAAAATACAAAATAAATTTTGCGCGTACCGGCATTATCCGATACGCGCAAAAGAAGTAACCCCACTTAATTTATGACAAACGAATCCAAAATATCCTTAGCGATTTTTTCGCCTTCGTCAATCCCGTTGAAAAACAGGAGCCCGATATCGTAAGCGACGTCGTCATATACGAAATGCAGACCTACCTCGTCCTCACCGGAGGAAAACTCTTCGGCATCATACAGGGAAATCTGCGCGGTCAGGCCGTTTTTCGGACTTGTATAATCGACGACCTTGACATCCGCCTTCGTTTTGTCATCGCTCAGGTAAAAGCTGTTGACCGTATTCGGCTCATCTACCGCGAATGTCGCTCGGCAGTTGATATCCACCGCCGTATTCGTCTTCAGCAGAAACGACGCGTCTACATTTCCGGTTATTTTTTTATCCTCTCCCTCAAAATACATCAATATAATGGGAGATTGCAAGCCGTCATCCAAGTGCGCGTTGTATTGTAAAAGGCCGCTCTGCAAAAAATTAATTCCGAGCTGTTTCTCCATCTCGTCAAGCGTCCAATACCGTTTACCTCCGTCTTGCCTGATTTTTGGAATATCATTTTTAGCGTCCTCCAAAAGCGTTTTCGGTACAAGCGTCGCCTCTCCGTGCAGGAAGGTGTCAAAACCGCTGAATATGGCATTTTTAAACCCGCCGTTGCCAGCCTCGATATGCATACTGCTGATGAGCGCCGCCGCTCCCGCCGTGATTGACAGCGCACCGACAAGCGCCGCCGCGGCAATCAGCGCCGGCAGGCGTTTTCTGCGCCCGTACGGTTTTGCCTGCCCTTGAGCCGCGGTCTTTTCAAGAACCGCCTCCAGCGTGCGGACGTTCTCACCTGCTGTGGATTCATAGGCGCCCGTGTCGAGCGCGCCGAGCATTTGTTCCAGTTTCTTTTTATTTTTCATGATCGATACTCCCTTCAAAATACTTTTTCATTTTTTTCTTTGACTGATACAGGCTGTTCTTGACCTGTTTCTCGTCGATCGATAGCTTAGCGGCAATCTCGCGCGGGGCGAAAAACAGAAAATACCTATACAAAAATATCTCCCTGTGCGGGCTTTTCAGGCGTCCGACCGCTTTTTCGAGCCTCTTAGAATCCTCCTTAAGCTCAAGCAGCGCGGCGTAGTCTGTTTTATCGGGCAGCTCCCAGTCGTCCTCCTCAAAGAACACTTCCCTTTGCGTCTGATTGCTTTTCAGACGGTTTATTGCCGTGTTGCGCGCGGTCACGACGATGTACCCCTTAAGCGACCCCGACGCGTCAAGCGTGTCCCGACGTCTCCAGATACCGACAAAGACGTCCGCCACGCACTCCTCACAGTCCGCTTCGTTTCTGAGCATCCGCCCGATAACGGCAACCGCCAGCCCGCGATACTGCTTTATTGCCTCGCGCAGTCCCTGCTCGGGGCGCTCCTTTAAGAGCGCGATGATTTCCCTGTCTTCCATGCGGGTTCCTTTCTTTCGTTCTGAAAAGCTTTTCACTCATAAATACAGTGCTTAAAGGGAAAAGTCTTAGCTTTTTGTTGCGATTACGCGAACATCGTGGTAAAATACTACAAAGCAATCCCAAGGGAGGAATCGTCATGGATTATTTTGTTATGTCCAAGGACAAGATCGTCGGAAAATGGGAAAACGAAAACCTGACGCTGACTGACAAAAAAATAGCGCCGCTGTACCTTGTGAACACCGGCAATGTCCCGCGCTGGCTTGAAACAAGAGCGATTGATAACCACCGCGCCAATTCCCGCCTGTTAAAGAAAATGCTCCGTCTCGCTGAAAGGGACGACATCAGTACAGTGCTCAGCGTTTACGCCGCGACAATAACGGATACTTATTGGGTACGACCTCTTGACAGCGCGCTGAACTACGCGGATGTCCGTTTTGACAGCGACTGTTTTGCCGCTCTTGCCTTGAAAGGGAATTATGACA
>CAYYFY010000406.1:0-2001 GCA_964471035.1 uncultured Eubacteriales bacterium | reverse complement strand
CTTATAACGACAACAAAAGCAACCTATACTAAAACCAAATTGACGAAAAACAAGACATACTATTTTAAGGTCAGGGCGTACAAGATCGTCGGCAAAACAAAGGTCTATGGGGCGTTTACGGCTATAAAATCGGCGAAACCCTCGTAAGCTACAATGGGTGAGAGTGAAGTCCTCCCGAAATTCCGCAGTTTGAATTTTGCGTTAAAAAAAACGCCGCAAGCAAAGCTTGCGGCGTTTTTTTACGCTTTGTCGATGTTGAACAGACGGTAAACCTCCGATTTGTCATCCATCATACGCAGTTTGAGAATGATTTGTTGTTCGGTATCCGACAGGTCGGAAAGTCGAAGAAGCTCATCCGGGACGGTTTCATCACTTACGGCGGCGGGGAACGGACCGTCGTCGTCGTTTAATCGCAATGGTCTGTCGGTGACCCCCAAAAGCTCATCAATGGTAAGGCGGTAAAGCTTTGATAGGATAATCAAATAGGGAATGGACGGGTTTGTTTTGTTCGTTTCGTAATAAGCATAAGTCGAGCGGTCGATACCGAGCAATCTCGAAATCTGTTCTTGAGAAAGACCAGCATTTTTTCTGTAACATCTCAGTCTGTCGCCTAACACTTTGTCGCGCTCCTTTTCAATATAAGTAATACTATTCCTCAAGACCGAGCAGCCAAAAAACGGAAACGCCGAGAACCTCCGACAACACGACCAACTCAAAATCCGTCACACAACGGGTTTTTCCCTCAAGCTTTGAAAGACCGGAGGCGTTTAAATCGAGGCCGTTGACCTGAAGCCGCATCAGAAGTTCTTTTTGCTTCATGCCGATTTCTTTCCGGCGGGCCTCCACGCGCTCTCCGCAGATGTTCCGTGTTCCGAGCGGTTGCTTCCTTGTTTTCATGGCGCTCCTCCCAACTGAATTAATATTATATTGAATAATATCACAAAGAAATTGCATTTGCAACAAAAATCGATAATATTAATGCAATTATATGAAGAAATAACCAATTAAAACCGTTGCATCCCTCTATTAATTATGGTAAAATTATATATATACAGCATTTGACAATCTGATATTTGATTTGGGGGTTTCCTTATGTCCGAATACCGTCCGCCGCTGGCGGAGTTCGACGCGTTCGCGACGGCAAACGGCTTGCTTGCCGCCGGTACCGGCGAGGCTTTTGCCGTATTCGATATGTTTTTCAGAGATGTTCCGGATCACGGCGGCTTCGCCGTGATGGCGGGCGTCGATACCCTGATAGAACGGCTGTGCGGTTTGCGGTTTTCCAAGGAGGAGCTTGCCTTTTTTAAGGAAAAAGGCTTTGGAGATGATTTTTTAAGTTATTTTCGCAATTTCCGTTTTTCGTGCGATGTGTGGGCGATTCCGGAGGGTACGCCGGTCTTTCCGGGCGAGCCTATCATTAAGGTAAAAGGGCCGGCGATTCAGGCGCAGCTGATTGAAACGCTGATGCTCAACACCGTAAATTTTCAGACGCTGATCGCCACCAAGGCTAATAGAGTCGTTCGGGCGGCGCAGGGACGGCGCGTCATTGAGACCGGCGCGCGCAGGGCGCACGGCTATGACGCCGCCTTAGAGGGGGCGCGGGCGGCTTACATCGGCGGAGCGGACGCCACCGCGAATACTGCGGCGGGAATACGCTTTAAAATTCCTTTGAGCTGTTCGATGACCCATGCGTGGGTGCAGCTGTTCGACGATGAATACGAAGCGTTCTGCGCCTATCTGCGCGGGCATCTTGAGGACGGTACGCTGATCGTAGACACCTACGATACGCTCCAGAGCGGCGTCCCCAACGCCATACGGGCGTTCACCGATGTCCTTTTGCCTTTGGGGCTGCGCCCGACGGCGATTATGATCGACAGCGGCGACATGACATATCTGTCAAAGCGCGCCAGGCGTATGCTTGACGCCTCCGGTTTTCCGGACTGCGCCATCGCAGTCTCGAATGCTTTAGACGAGACGGTTATACGCGATATGCTTATGCAG
>CAYYFY010000405.1:0-2005 GCA_964471035.1 uncultured Eubacteriales bacterium | reverse complement strand
ATAAAGAAGGCGAATAGCGGTCATCAGGTGAAACCGGAAGCGTATCGGCAAAACCTCGAAGAAATCCTGCGGATTTTAAGATTAAACGGCTGTAAAACGGTTTGGGTCAGGACGACGCCGGTATTCGACGCGGTGCATAATACAAGACCGGAACGCACCTTTTCGCGGTATGCCGCGGACGTGGCGGCGTACAACGACATCGCCGACGAAGTCATGGAAAAAAGCGGCGTGCCCGTTATTGACCTTTTCGGTTTTACGCTGCCCTTTCTGCCCGAGGGGTATATCGACCACGTCCATTTCAAAGAGGAAATCCGCCAAGCGCAGGCGAAGTATATTTTTGAGGAACTACGGCGTGTTGGTTAAACGCGGCGGTCATTGACAAATTCCGCGGCAGGTGCTATATTGAATCAAATTAAACGGACAGGCAGATTGTGTTTATGACATTGCAAAACTTTTTTGAACAGAATCCGCGCTGCGCGCTCGGTTTTTCGGGCGGCGTCGACTCGTCCTATCTTTTATACGCGGGTCTGTCTTACGGCGCTGTAATCCGTCCGTACAACATCCGCTCGCCATTTCAGCCGCGCTTTGAGTTTGAGGATGCCAAAAGGCTTTCGGAGAGCTCAGGGGCGCCGATGACCGTCATAGAGCTTGACATCCTCGCCGACGCGGCAGTCAAAAGCAATCCCGCCGACCGCTGTTACCACTGTAAGCGCGCGCTGTTCGGCGCTCTGAAAAACCGCGCGCTCGCCGACGGATTCCCCGTCATAATCGACGGCACCAACGCCTCCGACGACGAAAATGACCGTCCGGGCATGAGAGCGCTCAAAGAGCTTTTTGTACGCTCGCCGCTCAAAGAATGCGGCCTTAAAAAAGACGAAATACGCCGCCTGTCGAGAGAGGCGGGGCTGTTCACATGGGACAAACCGGCGTATGCCTGTCTGGCGACGCGCATACCGGCGGGTCAGGAACTGACCGAAGAACTCCTCGAACGCGTCGAAGGCGCCGAGGAAGCGCTTTGTCACCTTGGGTTTACAGACCTTCGCGTACGCGTTTACGGCGAGGCGGCAAAGCTGGAACTTCCCGCCGGACAGCTCCAAAAAGCGATAGAGAATAAAGAACAGATACTTATAGAACTTAAACCGTATTTTAGTACAGTACTATTGGATTTAAACGGGAGGTGAACGCGTGGACAGGAAGAAAACGCAGGATATACTGGAGCGCGTTGCCGCGGGTGAACTGTCACCCGCCGAAGCGCTTTTAGAACTAAAACTTGAACCGTTTGAAGATTTGGGATTTGCCCGTCCCGACAGTCACCGGTCTTTGAGGCAGGGGATCGCCGAGGTCGTCTACGGCGCGGGCAAGACGCCCGAACAGATTGCGGGAATTTTGTCCGCGCTCACAAAAAGCGGGGAAAAGCGCGTATTGGTGACGCGCCTGTCAACAGAGGCGGCAGAGGAGATAAAGAAAAGCGTGCCGCTCGAGTATTTTGAAACCGCCCGCATCGGAGCGACCGCCGGAATTCCAAAACCCGACGGCGGCGGCAAGGTGGTCGTCGCCACGGGCGGCACCAGCGATATTCCCGTCGCCGAGGAGGCTGCCGTCACCGCCGAGCTTTTAGGTAACGAAGTCGTACGGCTCTACGATGTCGGCGTCGCGGGGCTTCACAGGCTGCTTGCCTGTTCTAAAGAGATTATGAGCGCCGAGGTGATCATCGCCGTCGCCGGCATGGAGGGGGCGCTCGCGAGCGTCGTGGGCGGCCTTGCCGACTGTCCGGTCATCGCCGTCCCCACAAGCGTCGGCTACGGCGCGTCGTTCGGGGGTCTTTCGGCGCTGCTGTCGATGCTCAACTCATGCGCGGCCGGGGTGAGTGTCGTCAATATCGACAACGGTTTCGGCGCCGGATATCTGGCAAGCATGATCAATCACAGAAAATAGGCCGCGCTGCGGCGAGGGGTGAGTGTCGTCAATATCGACAACGGTTTCGGCGCCGGATATCTGGCAAGCA
>CAYYFY010000404.1:0-2014 GCA_964471035.1 uncultured Eubacteriales bacterium | reverse complement strand
GATACGATCGACTTTTCTAAAATAAAAACAGACGCCGCCGTCAATGTCACTATCTATAACCCTTACGCGGCGATTACCGGCGCCATTACACACGCGCCGGCTTCCTCTGTCACCGTCTACGGTCACTATAGAAACGCGAAGCCTTTCGCGAACCTAAAGGGTCACGCGTTTGTGCCGATGATCTATACGCTGACAGCGGCGGATTTAACCTATACGATAAAAAACGGTACGGTTGAAATCACCGACTGTGCCGATACGGTATATTTTCAGGCGGCGATTCCCGCCGAGATAGGCGGCTATTCGGTCACGGCTATCGGGGACGACGCGTTTTATAATTGTTCACGGCTTACATATGTCATCATTCCGGACGGTGTGACGAGCATCGGGTACAACGCGTTTGAAAGCTGCTCCGCCCTCGAATGCGTTCAGATTCCCGACAGCGTGACGCGTATAGCGCCTCACGCGTTTTACCGCTGTTTTTCCCTAAAAGACATGACAATCCCGAGCGGCGTGACGCGTATAGAGGACGGTTTATTTTCCTATTGCGCGTCCCTGACGGGCATTCAGATTCCCGACAGCGTGACGAGTATAGCGCCTCTCGCGTTTTATCGCTGCTCTTCCCTTAAAAGCGTCACGGTGCCGGTCGGCGTGACGAGCGTCGGGAACAGCGCGTTTTATGGCTGTTCCGGTTTGGTGTCCGCGATCCTGCCGGCGAATACCGCTATTCTCGGCAGCAACGTCTTTACGGGTACGGCGCTGTCAAACATCACCTTCCGGAATATGAAGCGGGACGCTTCGGGGAATTTTGTCGAGGATAAAGAAAGCTACAGCGCCGCCGATACGATCGACTTTACAATAATTGAAGCGGACGACATCACAAATGCCGCCATTTATAACCCTTACGCGGCGATTAACGGCGTCATAACACGCGAACCGGCATCCGAGGTCACCGTCCGCGGTTATCATATGAACGCCAAGGTCTTCGCGGAAAACAACGGGTACATCTTCGAAGAGATGATGTATACGCTGACGGCGGCGGATATGACATATACCATAAATGACGGTACGGTCGTAATCACCGACTGTGTCTTCGACGCGATAGCCGGTCCCGTGGTGATTCCCGCCAATATTGACGGCTATTCGGTGACGGGTATCGGGGACAGTGCGTTTTTCAGATGCTATTCCCTCGAGGACATTACGATACCGGACAGCGTGACGAGTATCGGGGACAGTGCGTTTTTCAGATGCTATTCCCTCGAGGACATTACGATACCGGACAGCGTGACGAGTATCGGGAATTCCGCGTTCTGGAACTGTTATTCCCTTGAGAGTGTCACTATTCCGGACGGCTTGACGAATTTGGGCGATGCCGCTTTCTACAACTGCTTTTCCCTAACGGGCGTCACCATTCCGGACGGCGTGACGAATCTCGGCGATTCTGTATTTTGCAACTGCTTTGCCCTGACGGGCATCACGATACCGGACGGCGTGACGAATATCGACAATTACGCGTTTTATGGCTGCTCCGCTCTGTTGAACGTCAACGTTCCGGACAGCGTGACGAACATCGGAAATTTCGCGTTTGATAATTGCGCGCAGCTGCAAAATATGTTTATTCCGGACAGCGTGACGAGCTTCGGCGATCCGGCGATTGACGGCGTCGCGGAGGACTTTGTGCTGTACTGTTATGACGGCAGCGCGGCAAAAACCTATGCCGTAAACAACGGTCTTTCCTATGTACTTGTCGCGCCGTTTGCGCTGAAAGTGGGTTCGTCGCTCGTCATAAACGCGTCAACGCTGATTTTCGCGGAAAAGGGGATGACCGTCACGGCGCTGCTGAATGAATTTACCAATACAAACTTCACGGTTCATAAGAACGGCACAGAAATCACAGGCGGCGCTTTTGTCGGCACCGGCTGCGAGCTAAAGCTCATAGCAGGTCCGCTGACGGCGAAAACACTGACGGCAGTCGTTATGGGCGACCTTTCGGGCGACGGCGCCGTAGATGCCCTCG
>CAYYFY010000403.1:0-2032 GCA_964471035.1 uncultured Eubacteriales bacterium | reverse complement strand
CTGGCGGCTTTGGGCGACACGGCGTCTTTCAACCGCGTGGAGATAGCCGATACGAAAATCGGCGTCATCACCTCGGGCATTTCGTATATGTATGTCAGGGAAGCCTTGGGCGAAAAAGCGAGTATTCTGAAGCTCGGTATGACCTATCCCCTGCCGGTCAACATCATAAGGGAGTTCGCCGCGAAGGTCGAAAAACTCTATGTCGTCGAAGAGCTTGACGACGTCATCGAAACGCACTGCAAGGCACTGGGGCTGAATGTCATCGGCAAGGAGATTTTCTCCTACTGCGACGAGTATTCGCAGGCTGTCGTGCGCAAGGCTATCCTTGGCGAAGAGCTGGTAGGCGTATCGCCGCCGATTACGGACATCCCGAACCGCCCGCCCGTGCTCTGCCCGGGCTGTCCGCACAGAGCGCTGTTTTATTCATTGAAAAGGGAAAAGGTCTATGTCAGCGGCGACATCGGCTGCTACACGCTGGCGGCTTTACCCCCGCTGACCTGCCTTGACACCTGCGTCTGTATGGGCGCGTCCGTCGGCGCGCTGCACGGCTATAATAAAGCCAACAAAGACACTTCGGCACAAAAAGCTGTCGCGGTCATCGGCGACTCGACATTTATTCATTCGGGCGTGACGGGGCTTATCAATATCGCCTACAACAAGGGCATTTCCACCGTCATCGTCCTCGACAACAGCATCACGGGTATGACCGGTCACCAGCAGAACCCGACGACCGGCTATACGCTTAAGGGCGATCCGACCGCCGCGGTCGATCTCGAGGCGCTGGCAAAAGCGGTCGGCATTAAAAGCGTGCGCGTCATCGACCCGAACAGGCTCAGCGAGAGCCGCAAGGTCATTCATGAGGAGCTGCAAAAGGACGAGCCGTCGCTGATAATCAGCCGCCGTCCGTGCGCATTACTGAAATATGTCAAACACAATCCGCCGCTCGTGCCCGCTACTGACAAATGCACAAGCTGCAAGGCGTGTATGCAGATCGGCTGTCCGGCTATCAGCGTAGACCCAAAAATCCGGATCGACGAAACTCTCTGCGTCGGCTGCGGCGTCTGTACGCAGCTGTGCAAATTCGGAGCGCTCGGGGAGGATAAACCGCAATGAACAACACGAACATCATGATCGTCGGCGTCGGCGGACAGGGCAGTCTTCTCGCCAGCAAGCTTTTAGGACGCCTGTTTCTTGATATAGGACTCGACGTTAAGGTCTCCGAGGTACACGGTATGTCCCAGCGGGGCGGCTCGGTCGTCACCTATGTCAAATGCGGAGAAAAAATTTACTCGCCGGTCATTGATCCCGGCGAGGCGGATATCCTTATCGCTTTCGAGCAGCTTGAGGCCGCGCGCTGGCTGCCCTACCTTAAAAAGGGCGGTATCGTCGTTGTGAGCACACAGAAGATCGACCCGATGCCAGTCATCACCGGCGCGGCAAAATACCCCGATAATATCCCCGAAGCGCTGAAAACGGGCGAGGTCAGTCTTGTCGCCTTAGACGCTTTATCGCTCGCAAAACAAGCCGGAAGCGACAAGGCGGTCAATATCGTTTTACTCGGCGTGACGGCTAAAATGATGGAGTTCAAAAAGGAAGCATGGCTCAAGGCGCTGGAAAGCACCGTGCCACAGAAATTTCTCGACATGAACCAAAAGGCGTTTGAACTGGGCTACAACGCGTAAGAGGTGCCGTCCTCGCAGATGACGACATTACCCTTAAATTGCGCGCGCGCTTCTTTCAACGCTAAGTCGCGGTCAGCTAAAATGTTGCGGCCGTTATGGATAAAAAAGAGGTTTTCGACCTCTTTTTTTTCATTTGTCAGAAAGCGCGCGACATCGCCCGAGTCGTGGTGACCGGTCTCCATGAGCAGATAATCGGTCTTTTCATTTAAAAGCGCGCCTATATCGGACAGCGTCGTGTCCCCCGAAAAAACGATACGCTTCCCCTTAGCGTGTATAATATAGGAAAAGGAACGCCACGGCGCGCCATCCTCATGCGGCATATGGTGATTGTGGATGGCCGACACGCAAAT
>CAYYFY010000402.1:0-2053 GCA_964471035.1 uncultured Eubacteriales bacterium | reverse complement strand
CCCTTCTTTCGACAAAGTTTGCACCATGTTTGAATGTCTGATACCAAAGTCAGGTCTTATCATAAGGTTATTTGTTTGTCAAGTAAAAAATAAATTAAAAAATTAAATTAATTTAACGATTTTTTAATCATCATCATGAATATTTTGGGTCATTTTTAACGTTTTGCCGTCTGAAAAATCAGCGATTATCCCATTTTTATTGACCGTCGCATAGGTGGGAACGCGCGCGGTCATCGTGATATTCCATTTGACGTTCGGATAAATTTTCCCAAGCTGATTGGTGACAATCACAATTTCAGGCTTCAGGAGGTTTAAAAATCGCCGCGAACTCGAACCGAAATAGCCGTGATGCCCCGCTTTTAAGAGCGTCACCTCCCCGACCTGCGGGCCGATAATCTGTTCAATTCCTGACTTTCTCGTCATATCGGCTGCCAGAAACGCCGACAGCTCGCCTTTCATGACCTTGACGCCGACGCTCGCCGCGTTCTCGCCCCGCCCTTTCAGTTCTTCCGGCGTCACGGTATTGAAAAACTGCAAGGTAAAATCCCCAAAGTCGAAGGGTTCGTCCGGAATGTCGGAAATAACGAACACACCCCTGTCGGAGAGCGCCTGAAGCACTTGCTGATAGGTCATATCGTTGTCCCAGCCGCCGCTCTCGTAATTACGGACAAGGTCGTAATCATACTTTTTAAATAAAGCTAATTCAACCGTGATATCCTCGTCGCGGATAATCGCTTCAAAGGCGCCGATATGGTCGTAATGGTAGTGCGTACCTAAAATAAAATCGAGACGCACTTTGCCTTCCTTATCCCCCGCTATCCTTTTCAGATAGCGGATAACCTCCTCTGTATATCCTTCGTAGGATATCTTCCGGCGGGGATTGTCATCGCCCTCGCCCGAATCGATGAGCGCGAAATGCCCGTTGCTCTCAATGAGGATCGCATCGGAGGTTCCCGTATTCAAAAAGTGCAGGCGGTCGGCACCCGTAAAAGCCGTGAAGGTTTCGTCGGTAAACACGAACCTTTTTTCCAGGTAGTTGGCATAGGCTACGGAAATGATGTCGAGTATGAAAACCGACGCCATGATGAACATCATGACCCATGTCGCTATTTTTTTAACCATACGCGTCCTCCTAAAGCCACCGACAGCACCGCGGCTAAAAGGACAAAAACCGCGGCGTCAAGGAAAAATATACTTACAAAAACAAGCAAGAAAGGTACGTATGACTTGAAACCGCCTTTAAACGCCCCCGCAATCCCCTTAAAGTCAACGCCCTGCCATCCCGCGGCAATCAGCACGACCGCCAAAGAGGCAAGGGGAATCCGCACGAACACGCCGCGCAGCGAGATCGCCGCCGCGGCAAGAAAAGCGGTATAGACCGCCGCGGTGAATATGGGACTTTCCTGTAAACGGTGGAGTCTGTGGATCGGCGGCGCCCCGAAAATAAGTCCGTGCTCGCCGCCGCGCAGCCATAATAATACGAGCGCGCTGGCCAGTCCGCCGCAGAGCGCATACACGGCTCCGGGTATGCTGAGCGACAGCGGCACGACGCCGCAGTAAAGGGACGACGCCTCAACAATCGTCGTCGTTTCCTTAACGGGATTGAGGAAGAGGTTGAGAGCATACGGTATGAGTATCCCGAAGAACGGAGCGGGTATATAGTTTTTCAGCTTTTTAAACTTGCGGGGATAAGTGATCATAATGACGAGCGTAACCGTGCCATAGAGGACACCGTGCCAATTCGGATGGAAACCGAGATACCGGTAAGCCTTGAGAATCCCCGTTACGGTGTCGCCGACGGCGCCGATACCGAAATAGTAGGTGGTGAGCAGCGCCGTGGCGCAAAACGCCAATGCCAGAAGGACGCCGGCGCGCACAGAACGGTTGAACATCCTCTCTGCCGGCTGCCGGAGCAGCGTGACAGTAAATACGGCGGCGACAACAACCGCTAACAGACCGGCTGTAAAACCATACCGCGAGACGACGTACAGGCACGGCAGCAACGCATAAGTCTGTCCTGAAATCACGCCGCGTTTCACAAGCGTGCCAAGAC
>CAYYFY010000401.1:0-2059 GCA_964471035.1 uncultured Eubacteriales bacterium | reverse complement strand
CGGTCTTGCCGGTCTGGCGGTCGCCTATAATCAGCTCGCGCTGACCACGGCCGATAGGCACCATGGCGTCGATGGCCAGAATTCCCGTCTGCAGCGGCACGGTGACCGGCTCGCGCGTGATAACCCCGTGCGGCTCCTGCTCGATCGGACGGGTCTCTGCCGTTTCAATCGATCCCTTGCCGTCGAGCGGCTCGCCCACGGCGTTGACGACGCGCCCGAGCATAGCCTCTCCGACGGGAATATCCGCCGGACGCCCCGTGCGCGTGACTATTGACCCCTCATGGATGCCGGTATCCGTTCCGAGCAGAATACAACCGACCGTATCCCGCTTCAGATCAAGAATCATGCCGCGCACACCATTGCCGAACTCCACGAGCTCGCCGTAAAAGGCGTTTCGCAGTCCATAGACGGTTGCGATGCCGTCGCCGATCTCGATCACCCGTCCGGTCTCGGCGCGGTTGATTTTTGTATCGTATTCGCTGATCTCCTCCTGTAAAACGGAGATGATCTCCTCAGGTTTTGCGTTCGTAAGTGTTCACCTCTTCCAAATAGCGGTTGAGCTTTCGTAGCCTCCCCCGTACGCTCTGGTCATACGTCACGCCGTCGATGTTCAGAATGAAACCGCCGATGACCGACGGTTCGATACGAAAGCTCAGGCGTACCTCGGATTTGTCGTGCGCCTTGCAGAGAAATGTTTTGAGCTTTTCCTGAATCTCCTTGTCAGGCTCGCGCGCGCAGGTCACTAAGCATTCGGCGGCGCCATGCCTGCTTAAAGTCAGCTCGTAAAATTCCCGAACGATGTCGGGCAGCAGCTCTATACGCCCCTTTTCGGCTAAAAGCTTAAAAAAGCACAGCAGCTCCGGCGCGTCAGACAGCTTCGTCACGCGCTCAAGGACACGCTCCTTTTCCCCAAAGCGCACCGCGGGGCTTTTAAGCGCCTCCCACAGCTCGGGAACGCTCATCAGCTCCTCAGAAGCCTCTCTCAGACGGACATCGTCGGTATAGACGCCGTACAGCGCAGCGGCATAGCGGCGGGACAGCTCTTTCATACCGTCTCTCCGACTTCTGCCAGAAACGCTTCCGCCAAAGCCCTGTCGTCGGATGAATCCATCCGCCGTCCGGCGACCTTCTGCGCGGTCAGCAGCGCGAGCATCGCCACCTCGGTTTTAGCGTTTGCCATCATGGCGCCGCGGTCAGCCTCGATCTGTTCCTCCGCCTTTTGCGTCAGGGCGTGCGCTTCGTCTTTGGCGGCTTTGACGATCTGCTGATATTCAGATTCCCCGTGCTCCTTCGCCTTCTCGATAAGGGCGTCGGCTTGCTTTTGGGCGTGTGAGAGCTGCTCGTCGTACAGCGCTTTTACGGACGCGGCTTCGGCGCGCTCTGCGCTCGCGGCGTTAAGATTGCCCTCGATCTCCTCCTGACGGCTCTCGATCATCTTCGTCACCGGTTTCCAAAGAAATTTTTTCAGGAGAAGAAAAAGGAGGAATACGTTGACCATCGTCCAGAGGACGCCGGTCAGACTGACATCCAGCACGAAAATGCCTCCCTACTTAGCGAGAATGAGGATAGCTAAAGCCGTGATAAAGCCATAAAGAGCCGTGGCCTCAGCCAGAGCGGCGCCAAGGATAAAGGTTCCGCGGATTTTGTCGGCGGCTTCGGGCTGACGGGCGATGGCTTCGGATGTCTTTGCCGTGGCAAAACAAATACCGACGCCCGCGGCTACCCCGACGGCTGCGGCGAGAGCCGCTGCGAATGCGATTGCCATAATAATTTCCTCCTGTTAATGTGTATCGTTAGCTGATTGCGAAATACCAAATCGTTATATTTTCGCAATTAACTAATGTGTTATGCTTCCTGTTCAATGCTTTCCTTGACGAACAGGGTGGTGAGAAAAACGAAAACCAATGTCTGAATCAACCCGTCAAAAATATCAAAATACAATGAAAACGGCACGGACAGACCAACGGGCATGATAGCTCTGAGCATTTCCATCACGACATATGACGCCAGTATATTGCCGAAAAGCCGCATACACAGGGACAGCGGACGAATCAGCATC
>CAYYFY010000400.1:0-2071 GCA_964471035.1 uncultured Eubacteriales bacterium | reverse complement strand
GGATGTATTCCTGATCGGCGCGCAGGCAAATGGATAAAATTTTGAATTCTGTTATCGGATGACCGCCGTGTTTCCCGTTCGAAAGGAGTGACTGTAATGCCTATCGCACGTAAATTTCTTTGTTTGGTCATAGCATCCTTGTTTTGTGTCGTACCTGTTTTGACGACCGCCTATGCCGAAGGCGGCACGCCTGTCGTCATCGTTGAAAACATCTCAGGAAACGCCAAATACCTCGGCGGCGCTCCGATTTCCGGAACCTTGCGTACGATATATTCTTATAGCGGCGACGGCTCGTTTCTTTTCTATACGCAGCTCACCGCACAGGAAAAGCTTCTCTACAACGCCGTGAAAGCCATGACGCCGGGGCAGACGACCTTGTCGGTGTATGTCGGCACTGTCAGCACCAGTCCCTCTATTAACACGAACCTCGCAACGATGGCGGAGGGCGGCGTCAGCGCCGTGTTCAAGGACTATCCGGAGTTTTTCTGGCTGACCGGCAGCTTCTCCTACGGCGCATCCGGAATTCCCGGGAGCGGCTGTTATACGGATGTAACCCTTAATTTCACCTTTGAGCAGGGTGCCGCTTATCCGTCTCCCGCGGCGACAAAGCAGCAGCTTATAAACGCCGTCAACGCTGTCAATGTTCCCTACGGCACGCGGTACGACCGACTGCTCGCGCTCAACGAGCTTTTGCGCAATCAGGTGACCTACGACTTAAACGCCGCCATGGCGCACGAGGCGACCGGCGCGCTGCTCTCGCCGTACACGGCGGTCTGCGAGGGGTATGCCGAGGCGTATAAATTGCTCTGTGACAAATACGGAATTCCCTGCGTGCTCGTCATTGGGACGGGTGTTGTGTCCTCTTCCTCATCGGGACCGCATATGTGGAATTATGTTAAGTTAGATAACGGCTTGTGGTATGCCGTAGATGTGACATGGAACGATCAGGCTTCCCCCTATCACAACAACTTTTTCCTGCACGGCAGCGGCACTTATCCGTCCGCCGCGTTTTATCAGGTATCGTTTATCAACTCACATATACCCTCCGGCTATTTTACCATGGAGCAGAGAAGACTCTTTGCCTATCCGACGCCGGCAACATCGGCGTACGCCTTCCCCTCGGGGTTTTATCTGACTGCCGACGCCGAGGCTGATAACGCTTTGAACCGTATGACCACCGACGGGGTGTTTACCGTCCGTTACAACGGAACATCCCGCGCGCTGACGGCCACCGCCTACGGTACGGGTACCGGTTCGACATTTACCGCCCCGACGGGGACAAGCGGCGCCACGGAAACCTGGACGATGATCGTGCGCGGCGACTGTACAGGCAACGGCAGCGTCACCGCCGCGGACACTGCCGCGGCGAAACGGGCAGCCGTCGGCGTAACGGGAATACTGACGCAGGGCAGCGCTTATAATATTGCCGCGGATATGACCAAGGACGGCGTTGTTGACGCCGCGGATGCATTTTTAATCGACTTGAAAGTAAACTGAAAATCAGGAGACAAACACGAAAGGAAATGACTATGGCGATTATCAGGAAAGAGGCGTACTACAACTCCTCCACCGGCGTTGACAATATCCGCACCCTCATCTGGCGGGACGATGAATCAGAGCCTATAGGGTTGTTTCAGATAGCGCACGGCGTATCCGAGCACATCGGGCGCTACGATGATTTCGCGCGGTTTTTAGTCGGTCAGGGTTTTATTGTATTCGGCAACGACCATATCGGGCACGGGAAATCCGTCATAGACCCGTCGCAATTAGGATTCACCGCCGAGAGGGACGGGCATTTCCGTTTTGTTGACGATATGCACATTTTGACCCGTATTATGACGAAGCGTCATCCGGAGCTGCCGCTGTTTTTATTCGGGCACAGCATGGGCTCGTTCTGCGCGCGGGTGTACGCGGGTCTGTTCTACGACGAGCTGAGCGGGCTGATTTTATGCGGCACCGGTCAGATTCCAAAGGCGCTTGATTTCACGCCTTTAGCCTTAAAGGACCTTGTCGATAAATTCGGCGCGCACGCGACAAGCTCGAAAATCTCGGCGCTCTCAAACAAGCTTGC
>CAYYFY010000399.1:0-2086 GCA_964471035.1 uncultured Eubacteriales bacterium | reverse complement strand
CTGATAAAAAGTCAACTTACATATACACAAATTAATAAAAGTGTGCTATGATATTTTTGTGTTTCGGTTTAAAATGGAAATCGCTTGCGATTTCCCCATAAATCTAAAATCTAACATCTAATTCGGGGAGGTATACAAATGAAGACAGTTTTATCCTTAACGGCTGTTGCCGCGGCAATCGGCGCGGGAGCGGGAGCGCTCGCCTACAAAAAAATGGATGGGGACAAGAAAAAAAGGCTCTCCTATGACGCGAAGGACGCCGCTGCGCGCGCTCTCTTACGCGGAATAGCGAAGGTCTATCCGGGCGGCGACTGGCCGCTCAGGCAGGAATATGTCCCCGAGAACTTCTATTCCGGCACCGACACATTCATTGATAAGCCTAAACCTAAGGCAAAATGGTCGTGCGGTTACGCCAGCGCCTCTATTCTCGGCTCGCTTTCGACCGACAAGGGACGCCACTATATCGCCGGTTATCTGAAATATCCTCCCCAAATAGCCGACGGCGTCCTTGACGACCAGTGCATCCGCGCTCTTGCGCTTAACGACGGCTCGGGACGGGGCGTCAGCGTATTCGCCGTCATCGACTGCATTGGCATTGCGAGCACCGATATTCGCAAAATCCGCGGAAGACTCGCCGATTTTGCCAAGGAATACAACATAAACTGCATCACCATCTCCGCGACGCACTGTCACTGCGGCATCGATACGCAGGGGCTTTGGGGGGACATTCTCCCCGGCGCTGTCATTACCAACTATAAAAAGCTCAAAAAGGGCGAAACCGATGACCTAAAATCCGGCAGAAACGCCGATTTCATGGAAAACCTGTACGCCGTGGGCGCCGAGACGATCAAAAAAGCGGTTTTGGATATGAAAAACGGCAAGCTGTATTGCGCGGTCAGCGACGAAAAGATATTTTCTCATGACAAACGTAAGCCGGATGTCGTCGAAAAGGATTTGACGGTTTTACGCTTTGTCCCCGACGACAAGGGTCAGGAGATTGTCGCGGTGTTCGGCGCGGCGCATCCTGTCGCCCTCGGAGAGGACAACACCAAGGCAAGCAGCGACTATCCGTATTATATGGTCGATGAGCTTAAAAAGAACGGCATCAACGGTATGTTCTTCCAGGGACCGCAGCTGGCGGTAACCGTCAACGGCGCGGTCGTCGATGAGGAGCTGTCAAAGACCGGTATGCCGGGCTACGAGAAATACGGCAGAGGGCTCGCCCGCTACGCGATGTCGCTTGCCAAAACGGACAAGGAAAAAGAGGTAAAGCCGATACTGAACGTCCGTATCGAGGAGACGCCTATTCCCGCCGAGAATGAAGTCTTCACCCTGATCGGCAAAGCGGGGCTTGTCAGCAACATCATTCTGAAGTCCGGCAAACGTCCGTCGGACATTGTATTCGTCACCGAGGTAGGTTACGTCCAGCTCGGCGAGAATCAGCGCTTTGCCTTAATCCCCGGCGAATTTGCTCCGGAGCTGCTGCTCGGCGGCGCGTTCGATGAAAAGGATTCCTACCGCAGACAGAAGTGGGAGCTGCCGCCGATGACCTCGATGGTCAAAGAGGGCGCGAAGCTGACCGTTATCGGTCTGTGCAACGACTCCATCGGCTACATCCTGCCCGCCAACGACTACGGCAGCATTTTCGCGCCGCAGCACTATGAGGAATCGGTATCCGCCGGTCCTCATGCCGGTGAGGTTATTGTGAATACGTTCTCCGAAATCGTCGGTAAAACCGCGAAATGAGCAAAATACAATTCTGCGTAATCGCCGACCCGCACTACTATTCCCCGCGCCTAGGCATCACGGGGAGCGCCTATACTATGCGCAGCGAATCCGACCAGAAGCTGCTCGCCGAGAGCGGCGCGGCGCTTCGTGCCGCGCTCGACGAGATGTGCGCCTCCGACGCGCTGTTCATTTTAATTGCCGGAGATGTCACCAATAACGGCGAACGCGTCTCCCACGTGGAGTTCCGGAACATCGTCCGTGAATACCAGCTCAGAAAGCCGATTTATATTATCACATCCACACCCGCCTGGTGCTCCGACTCTAACCCCCGCCGCTACGACGGGGACGGCGTATATAA
>CAYYFY010000398.1:0-2118 GCA_964471035.1 uncultured Eubacteriales bacterium | reverse complement strand
GCTGATTGTCGAAAATAATACGGTTTACGGCGTGGTCTGCGTCGATACAAAGACTGACAGGCTGATACGGATCGACACCAAAAACGTCATAATGGCCACAGGCGGCGAGGCGTCTTTGTATGCTCAGAGCGTTTTTCCCATCTCCCAGTGGGGGGCGATGGGGCTGCTCATTGAAGCCGGAGCGGTTTTACAGAATATGAACTGCTGGCAATACGGGCTTGCCTCAACCGATTTACGCTGGAATCTGTCCGGCTCGTACCAGCAGGCGCTGCCGCGTTATGTGACCAAGGACAAACACGGTGCCATTACCGAGCTGCTGCCCAAATACTTAGACAGCGCCGACGCGCTGAACCGCGTCTTCTTAAAGGGTTACGAGTGGCCGTTCGACGTGCGAAAAAAAGACGGATCGTCTTTTATTGACCTGCTTGTTCACCACGAAACCACTGTGCTCGGGAATACGGTCTATCTCGATTTTACGCGCGATCCGTCCGGACTGGAAAACGGCTTCGGAGCGCTGTCAGAGGTTTGTAAAACCTATCTTGAGAACTGCGGCGCGCTGTGCGCCGTGCCCATAAAACGCCTGCGCGCCATCAACGAAAAGGCGTATCAGCTGTACTTGTCGCACGGCATCGACCTCGAGAAAGATTTACTGAAAATCGCCGTCTGCGCCCAACACCAGTGCGGCGGGGCGCGCGTCGACGAACACTATGAAACCTCCGTAAATGGTCTGTTCGCCATTGGCGAAGCCGCCGGCGTATTCGGCGCGTACCGTCCGGGCGGCAGCGCCTTAAACTCCACCCAAGTGGGCGCTCTGCGCGCCGCTGAAGCTGTCGCCGCGAGAAAAATGGGGAATACCCTTGCCGCGAATGACGCCGTTAATACACTCTCACAGAGCCTTTTAAGCGCGTCCCGAAACGGGGATACGAATCACCGCGCTTTATTGCGGCGCATCCAAACAACCATGTCAGAAAGCGTCTCCCACATCCGCGACATACGGGTTATCGACGAACTGCTCGGCGAGCTGCTTCCCCTTGCGCAGGACTTTTTCGGCACCGTCGCCGGAGGTTCTTCTTCGGCGTTGTCTTATCTTAAAACGCGTGATACGCTCTTAACCGCCGTAGCCGTACTCTCGGCGGCAAAGCTGTCCGCTGAGGTACAGGGTTCCGTAGGCGGCGCGTTTGTGACCCAAAGCGAAAACGCCCTCACAGGTCCTGTTGAGACCAATGAGGACGCCGCTAAGCAAATCGTCGTCACTTCGGGAATGAGAAGCGCGCTCAGAGAGCCGTCGCCTATCCCCTCCCGGGAGCTATGGTTTGAAAAAATTCTTTAATATTGTATTTCCTGCTTAGACCGCTCAATCTCCTCCAGCATTTTGGCGTATTTCTTCTCGTCAATGGTACATTTTTTACTAAGCACGAGATAGGAAATCAACAGCAGGACTACCGGAATAAACGCCATGCAGGCGCGCATATACAGTGTGGTGTTCGCCGGAACCTCCGCGAGAATCTGCTGTATCTGCGCGAGCTTTGCCTCTTCGGTAATGGTACCCATTTTCACGGCGGTCTCCGCGTCGGAGATAGCGTTGGTCGTATCGGTAACATTGAGCACCAGATAGACGACCATGATGACAAGCTGCTGCAGGGCGCTTGCAAACTTTGTAGTAAACGGGCGGATCGAAAAAATGATGCCCTCGTTGCGCTTGCCGGTCTTCCACTCGTTGTATTCGACGGTGTTGGCGATGTTGATGGTGATGACCATATAGAAGATTGCCTGCCCGATGCCGACGAAAAATCCCGCCGCGCACATCAGATAGAAGCTGATGGAGATAAAGGAGAGCAGGAAGATGCCCGCGTAACCTGAAACAATCAGTATGATGGCGATGGTAATCAGCGTACGGCGCGTGTACTTCTTGGTCAGAACCGGGAATAACAGCATGATAAGTCCCGATGCCGCGCCGAAGATAACGGTGAATATCGTCACAAACGAGCCGTTGTAGCCGTATTGGAAGTAGATGTAATTGGTGCCGATGCCTGTGATGATAGCGCTGCCTAAACTATACAGCAGCCTTGTCCCGGTGAGGGGAAAGAATCTTGGCTATCGCTTTATCCAAGTCTGTGG
>CAYYFY010000397.1:0-2131 GCA_964471035.1 uncultured Eubacteriales bacterium | reverse complement strand
GATGACAATTGCCTTGTACATATCAAAGCCTCCGGATGGAAAACCCGCCGTCGCAGTCAATGACCTGTCCGGCGGCGAAGTCGAGCTTGCCCGAAAGCAGCGCCGATACGCAGTCGGCGACGTCCTTGGGCGTACCCATGCGTTTAATCGGCGTCAGTCCGTTGTCGATGAGCGCCTCATATTTTTCCTGAACGCGCGCGGTCATGTCGGTAAGAATAATCCCCGGGCGCACCTCGAAGACAGGGATACCGACAGCCGCTAGCCGGTCGGCAAACAGAGACGTCACCATCGAAATACCGGCTTTTGAAATACAGTATTCCCCGCGGTTTACCGAGGCGGTATACGCGGAGATCGAGGAGATGTTGACGATACGCGGCGCGTAGTCATTAAGCGTATTTTTGAGCGCCGCCATTTTGACCGCCGCGCTCTGGCACATGAAAAAGGTACCCTTCAGATTGGTATCAATAACAAAGTCAAAACTCTCCTCGGACGTTTCAAGAATATCGAGCCGCTCCTTAGGCGCGACGCCGGCGTTGTTGACAAGGACGTCAAGCCGCCCGTATTCGCTGAAGATCCGGTCGATGGTTTTTTTGACGGAACCGATGACGGCATTGTCGCACGGCATATACACAAGACCGTCCCCGACGTCGGCAGAAGCGCCCCGTCCTGTGACGACGACCGTGTACCCCTCGTTTTTCAGCATATCGGCTATTGCCCGACCGATGCCCTTGCGCCCGCCTGTTATAAGCGCGACCTTCATAAAGTTCCCACCTTTTCTTTGAAAATCGGCAAATAGACCTCGCCGTCCCTGACGACGCAGCCCGCGACCGTACCGGCGCGCATAAGCTCGGAGCATTTGCCGCAGGCAATACAGCACTTTTTCGCGTCGAGCGCGCCGTTTTTGAGTATGTCGTTCGCGAAATCGGGATAAGCGAACGCCTCGCGCCCGAATCCGGCGATGTCGCAGACGCCCGTTTCAACCGCTCCGGCGGCTAAGAGGGGAGACAGCTCCCGCAGATACGAGAACCCGGAGCCGATAACGGTCATGTCCGGCGCTTTAGGACGCGCTTCCTTGGTCAGCGCCATCAGGCGCTGTACGCCGAGAAGCGGCTCCTCGGGCGGCTTGTACGCCCCGCTGTCGAACGGTCTGTTGACGTGCGGATTGACATAGGGATTACCCATTGTGATGTCTAATAGCTTTAGTCCCATATCCATGAGCAAACCAATCAACTTTTTCGGTTCGGTCATGTCGGGCTCAAGCGATCCGTCGTCTTTCATGCCGAAGCCGTACGGATAGGGGAAGCCGTCGTAGATATTCAGGCGGCTCGTGATGACAAAATCGCCGCTTGTGCCGGCAAAGGCGCTTTTCAGCGCGTCGATGTACAACCGTATGCGGTTTTCAAAGGAACCGCCGTATTTACCCGAACGGGTATATGCCGACAGCAGCTCACAGAGCAGATACCGGTGGCAGCATTTGATGTCCGCTCCGTCAAAGCCCGCTGCCTGCGCTAAAGCCGCCGCCGTGCCGAACCGTTCAACGAGGGCGTCAAGATAATCGTCGGACACAATCCGCCCCTCGTCTATCGGCTTATCCTTTTCAAAAACAGGATTGTTATAGGCAATCAGCGGCGCGGGCGCGCCCTCGGGTTTCGCATACCGCCCCGAATGGGTCAGCTGGCAGACGAGAAACGGCTCGTAGCCGTTTTCCCGCAGTCCGGTTTCCTTGATGTCATAAACAATGCTCTTTAAGCTATCGAGTGTATCTCCGCTTATAAACAGTTGTCGGGGATTGGCGCGCCCCTCATAGACGACCGCCGTCGCCTCGAACCATATAAGCCCCGCTCCGCCACGAGCGAAACGGTCATAGCGGCGCTTTGTCAGCACGTCGGGACGCCCCTCAGATGTGCCGTCGCAGCCCTCCATCGGCTGAACGCAAAAGCGGTTATGTACGGTTTTCGCGCCGATTGCCATCGGCATTTTCAAAACCGATAAATCATCCGATAACGGCAGCGCCGCCTTGCAGTCAGAAAGCCGTTTATCAAGTGTTAGTCTGTCCATCAAATCACCTGTGACAATCATACCATAACCACCGCAAAAATCAAGACTCGATTAATAAGACATGGGGACAGGT
>CAYYFY010000396.1:0-2137 GCA_964471035.1 uncultured Eubacteriales bacterium | reverse complement strand
CCTTGCCGCCGACGATGGCCTTTTGGTCGGCGAGGTCGTTTGGAACCGTCCAGTCAAGCGTGATGTTCGAGAACGGGGCTTGCGTACCCCAGCGGCTCGGCGTATTGACGCCGAAAATAAACGACTCAATGCACTTTTTAACCGCGCCGAAGGTGAGGTCATCCGCCTTGACAAAGGGAGCGAGATAGGTGTCAAACGACGAGAACGCCTGCGCGCCCGCCCACTCGTTCTGCATGATGCCTAAGAAGTTGACCATCTGGTTGCAGAGCGTTGCCAGGTGGCTGGCGGGGGAGGAGGTGATCTTGCCGGAGATGCCGCCCAAGCCGTCCTGAATCAGCTGCTTTAACGACCAGCCCGCGCAGTAGCCGGTGAGCATCGAAAGGTCATGGATGTGCATATCCGCTTCCTTATGCGCCCGAGCGACCTCCTCGTCGTAAATCTCGGAGAGCCAGTAGTTGGCGGTAATCGCGCCCGAATTGCTCAAAATCAGTCCGCCGACCGAATACGTGACCGTCGAATTTTCCTTGACGCGCCAGTCGGTGATCTTGACATAACTGTCTACCAAATCCTTATAATCGAGAATCGTCGACTTCATGTTGCGGATTTTCTCGCGCTGCTTCCTGTAGAGGATGTAGCACTTGGCGACGTCGGCGTAACCGGCCTGCACGAGCACGGATTCGACGCTGTCCTGTATGTCCTCGACCGAAACCATATTGTTCTTGATTTTCGCCTCATAGTCGGCCGTGACCTTCAAAGCGAGAAGGTCAATGATATTCTGATTGTATTGCTTGTTCAAGGCGTCAAACGCCTTTTCGATAGCGGCGCTGATTTTAGAAAGATTAAAATCAACCTGCTTGCCGTCTCTTTTCACTACCTGATACATGGTTTTGTCCTCTCAATGGTTATATTTTTATGGATGTAGACGCATTATATAGCACAAAAAAACGTTTGTCAATAGAAAAAACACAATATATTGATAATTATTTTCGTTCGCATACTAGATATGCTATTTTGTATGAATTTCATCGACCTTGCCTTCAAAAAGAGCGGCATAACGGGACAGTTCCTCCTCAGACGGCGGGGACAGCGCGCGGTCGATGACATTTTCGGAATCGACAAAAGCCTGTAAAACATACCGCCGCGCGCCAAAAAGCCAATCAGCGATCGCCTTCATCTCCCGTTCTGTATGTAGCTCCTTAACGACGGTGGTGCGGAATTCATACGGCACGGTCCCTTTTTTCAGGAAAGCGACGCTGCGCCGTATCTTTTCGAGATCGAAATGTTCAAGCCCTATCGTTTTCAAATAGCCGTCCTCAGAGGATTTGATGTCCATGGCGACATAATCGAGCAGCCCGCTTTCGCACAGCTCCTCGAGCTTTTCGGGGAACGAGCCGTTGGTATCGAGCTTGACGGCGCAGCCGAGCGCGCGGATTTTTACAACAAACGGTTCGATGTCCGGCTGTAAAAGCGGTTCGCCGCCGCTGATACAGACGCCCTTGAGCACGTTTTGCCGCTTTTTCAGATAGGCGAAAAACTCCTCCTCGGGCAAGAGAGGCTCGTCGGAGCCGAGCACCAGAGACGCGTTGTGGCAGAACGGGCAGCGGAAATTACAGCCCGGGGTAAACACCGTGCAGCACGGCAGTCCCGGGAAGTCGAGCAGCGATAATTTTTGCAGACCGGCAAGCTTCATAGCGATCCCCTTACGAAACATATTTTATCATAAAACAGGGGCGGATTCTATTGTCAAAATAGCAAAATTTATGAGGTATTTATTGACATATTGATACTTTATAGAGTATAGTAGTTCCGGAATACAAAATTCATATACTAAATATAGTATACACAGAAAGGTTAAAAATCATGATAATGCACGCTTTCGGTACCTGCGCAGGAACAGAACCGATGACAGGACGCCGCCATATGTCCTTTGCTCTCGAGCTCGAAAACGGGCTGTACTGGTTTGACGCCGGAGAGGGCTGTTCGTATACGGCGCATCTGATGGGTGTCGATCTTTTACGGCTGCGCGCGGTATTTATCAGCCACACGCATATGGACCACGTCGGGGGACTGGGCAATCTGTTCTGGAACGTGCGCAAGCTGCGGTACTGCCAGCGCCGCGAACCCTTAAGCAAGGAT
This sequence comes from uncultured Eubacteriales bacterium, assembly GCA_964471035.1. Taxonomy (GTDB): domain Bacteria; phylum Bacillota; class Clostridia; order Oscillospirales; family Acutalibacteraceae; genus DTU089. Next base: position 1 of record CAYYFY010000396.1, on the reverse strand, counting down.
A
>CAYYFY010000395.1:0-2155 GCA_964471035.1 uncultured Eubacteriales bacterium | reverse complement strand
AAACCCCCGTGAACACAAGAACCATAACGCCGATCATAATATAGCGCTCATACTGCATGATACGGTAATAGTATTTGCTGGGTATCAAAAGCGAGGCGATGCGCGAGCCGTCAAGCGGCGGTATGGGCAGCAGGTTGAATACGGCAAGACTGATGTTGATATAGCCCGCCAGTCCGAAAAAGAAGCTCAGTCCTGATAAAATGACAGAATCTCTTTCCGTAAAGAGCTGAGAAAATATGGAATAACAAAGCAAAAACACAAGCGCCATCAGTAGGTTAGAAACAGGCCCCGCCAAAGCGGTCAGCGCCATGTCCCGCCGCGGATGCTTAAAGTTGCTCGAATTGACCTGAACGGGTTTTGCGTAACCAAAGCCTACGAGGAAAATCATCAGCGAGCCGATGGGGTCAAGGTGCTTGAGCGGATCAAGCGTCAGCCGCCCCATCAGACGCGGCGTATCGTCGCCGAGCTTCACTGCTATCCGCGCGTGGGCATATTCGTGGACGGGCAGCGTGCAGAACAGCACGAAAACCGTAACGAGAAGTGACAGAATAACATCCAGAAAGCTCATATCTCCCTGAATAAAGTTGAATATATCGCGAAGCATAGAAATCCTCCTATTTTTTGAGCATGACGACGCGGTCATGTCCGTTCATGTCCTTTAATAATTTTCCGCCCGTTGATATGTTGAGGAAAAAGCTGAGCACGCCGCGTATCTGGTTTTCCGCGCACTCCATGGCAATGATCCCGCCCTCATTAAGACAGCCGTACCACGACGCCGAAATGATGTTGTAGAAATCGAGTCCGTCAATGCCGCCGTCGAGCGCGAGGCGCGGCTCAAAGCTGATTTCACGGCTAAGCCCGTCGATATCGTAGGTCGGGACATACGGCGGATTGGACAGAATGACGTCCGGACGCGGCAAGGAAAACGCTTTCGATCCCTTTCTTACATCCCCCTGAATCAACTCGACGTTGAACAGGTTGTGCATTTTGATGTTCTGACGCGCGTAATAGTTGGCGTCGTCCGAGATTTCAAAGAGGTAGACGCGGCAGTTCGGGAAGAACTTCGCCACGCTGATGCCGACGCAGCCGGTGCCGCTGCACAAGTCGTAAACGACCTTGCCGCCCGTCTTTTTCAGATGATCGACCGCGAGTCTAGGCAATATCTCTGTCTCCGGACGCGGAATCAGCGCGCCCTTACCGACCTTGAATTTCAGTCCGAAAAAGTCCCACTCCCCCAAAATATATTGGAGCGGCTCCCCCGCCGCGCGGCGGTCCGCGCAGTCGAAAAACTTTTTCAGCTTGATTTCGTCAACATCGTCGTTACTGTTCATGAGCAGCTGCGTCTGTGTGAGCGAAAAACAGTGCTCGATGAGCTGCCGCGCGTCGAACTCGGCGTTTTCGCATCTGCCGTCCATCAGTCTTTTTATGGCCTCGCGGTAAGCGGAATAGGCGTTCAAACAGCATCACCCTCCGGATTCTCATCGATAACGGCTTTCATCACCGCGATACCGACCTCAATGATGTCGTCGGGAGGCTCGACCGTCGTCAGCCGCTGCATAAAAAGCCCCGGCGCGGTCAGAAGCTTCGTAAACCAATTCGTATGCTTGCCGACATAGGGAATGTACTCATAGCCGATGCTGACGACTACAGGCAGTAATAAGAGCTTGATCGCCATCCAGACAAGACGGTTATCGTCGATGCCCTTGAAAATCAGCGTCACCGATGAAGAGATCAGAACACTGATAATCAGCACGACGAAGATAAAGCTTGTCCCGCAGCGCGGATGAAACCGCGACTGCGCCCGCACGTTTTCGACGGTCAGCGGTAAGCCGCGTTCGTAGCAAAAGATCGTCTTATGCTCGGCGCCGTGGTAACTGAAAACACGTTTGATATCGGGGATGCGGGAGACAAGAAAAATATACAGTACAAAGATACACATACGCAGTATGCCCTCAAATACCGGATGATAATCCGAAAGACTGTTGCCGAACAGATGCTTGTCCATCAAATCAACTAAAAGCGAGGGCACATACATAAACAGGAAAAACGCCAGTCCGAGTCCGATAAGAAGGGAGAAAAAAGACATTACTGCTACGAGCTTCGGTCCGAAATGGTCGGAAATCCAGCGATCGAGCTTCGACATTTTTTCCGGATC
>CAYYFY010000394.1:0-2158 GCA_964471035.1 uncultured Eubacteriales bacterium | reverse complement strand
AACTGTACTTTTTTAACGTGTCCAGTCCGCTATGTTTTCTTTCAGCCAGCGTATCCACGCATCGATTCCTTCGCCTGTCTTCGCGGACAGCGGCAGTATCGCCGCCTTTGGATTGCGCATACGGATGTTTTCTTTCGCGCGCTCCATGTCGAAGTCAAAGTACGGCAGCACATCGGTTTTATTGATGATCACGGCATCGACGACCTGAAACATCAGCGGATATTTGAGCGGCTTGTCGTCGCCCTCGGGCACCGAGAGGATCATGACGCTTTTGGCGGCGCCCGTGTCGAATTCCGCCGGACAGACAAGGTTCCCGACGTTTTCGATGACGATCAGATCCAGCCCGTCCGTTTCAAGGCTATTAAGCCCCTGAACGACCATATCCGCGTCGAGGTGGCACATGCCGCCCGTATGAATCTGTAAGGCGCGCGCTCCGGCGTCTTGCAGCGTTTTGGCGTCGACAGCCGCGTCAATGTCCGCCTCCATGACGCCAATGGCTATTTCGTCTTTAAGACTCTCCAGAGTGCGCCCCAGCAGGGACGTTTTCCCCGACCCGGGCGCGCTCATCAAATTGAGCAAAAAGGTCTTTTTGTCCTTTAGACGCGCGCGGGTTTCCTCGGCGATTTTATCGTTTTCCGCTAAGACATTTTCTTTGATTTCAATGATTTTCACTTCATCATTCATGAATATGACATCCTTTCTTTGCGGGGTTTTCTTCCTTTATGACGATTTCCTTAACGAATATTTCCGTACCTCCGCCTATTCGGAACGCCGCGCTCAAGCATTGCGGGCAGCGTATTTCCTCGGTTTTCTCCGGACGATACACGGTACCGCAGTCAAGACAGAAAAGCTCTGCCGGCAGCGTTTCGACGACAAGCTTTGAGCCTTCCAAAAGCGTCCCCTTGACCGCCGCGGGATAGTAGGCGCTCATATAGCGCGGAAGATAGCCCGACATCTCGCCGATCTGCACGACGACGCGCTCGACGCTTCCCGCCCCAGCGTGCCGCGCGGCATCGAGGGCAATCCGCGTACAGCGCGATACGGCGCTCATTTCATGCATCCGGTTCCCCTCTTATAAGCTTTGCGGCTTCTCTGAGCGAACAGTCCTTTTCCCGCGCGGCGCGCGCTAAATCCTCATATTCCGCTTTAGAATGCACAGCGCCGAAGCCGGAAGCCTCTTTGATGCGCACCGTGCCGCAGGACGTTTCTACTGTCTTTTCGGTGCGGCTCAATGTATGACGGCGGCAAAGCGTCTCGCGGACGCCGAGCGTTGTCGTGTGTTTGAACAACAGCTTAAGAATTTCATCATACTTTTCGGGGGCGCAAAGGCAAGCCAAAACGACGCCGGAACGCCCTTTTTTCATGACGACGGGCGTCGTAAAGACATCGAGCGCACCGCCCTCAAAGAGCCGCTCGGCGGCAAAAGAGACTTCCTCTGGCGTCATGTCGTCCAGATTGCAGCGCAGCTCATAAACCGCGTCCCGCGCCCCGTCCTCTGTTTCTCCCAGTATAGCGCGCACGGCGTTGACTGCCTCAAAATCCTTTTTCCCCATGCCGTACCCGATTTTTTCGGGGATCATGACGGGCATTTCGCCGAATTCGCTGACAAAATATTTCAGCAGCGCCGCGCCGGTAGGCGTACACAGCTCGCCCTGTACCGCGCCGCCGTAAACGGGAATCCCTTTGAGCAGATACGCCGTCGCGGGTGCGGGCACCGGCAGAATCCCGTGCGCGCAGCGCACCTGACCGCTGCCGACGTGTACCGGAGAAGCGACTGTTTTATCGGGAGAGAGCATAGACATGAGCAGGCAGACACCGACAATATCGGCGACAGCGTCCAGCGCGCCGACCTCGTGAAAATGAACCAGCCCGACCGGCTCGTTGTGGACGTCGCTTTCCGCCTCGGCAATCAGTCTGTAGACGGCGACCGCGTCGCTTTTCACCTTCTCAGGGATATCCAGATCATCGATGATATGGGTGATACCGTGAAAGCCGGTGTGGTCGTGGTCGTGGTCGTGGTCGTGAGCATCTTCCTCTTTTCCGTGTATTGTCACTTCAACACGCGTTCCGAGGACGCCGTTCTTCTTGCACGGTTTCTCCTCTATGTGAACTTTTTGGATCCCCAGCGCGTTCATAGTGTCTATATACCCCTGTTTGT
>CAYYFY010000393.1:0-2166 GCA_964471035.1 uncultured Eubacteriales bacterium | reverse complement strand
TGCCAGTGGTTGCCTTTGGTGACCCCGGGCTTCGATACATTGACCGATACCTGCCCGCGGTCGGCTGTTTTGAGGAGTTCGGTAAACGAACCACGCTCGTCAACGTTCATTTTTAACGGGTATTTAAAGTCGTCCGAGGGCAAATATGACAGATACGCGGCGTAGAGCTTATTGGTGAATGGATCGCTGAAGAGCGGCACAAAATTATCCTCGCGGCTTTCTTTAAAGGAATACAATAAATCGGCGACCGCTCCAAGCGTCACCTCATAGATGGACGGTACCGCGCAAAAGCCGTTTTCAACACAGTGCGGCTCCCCTTTTATAGCGCTGATGATCTCGGCGACGACATCGTCAATATAGACAAGTTTTAAAACGGTACTCCTGTCGTTTATCGTAATCGGCAGACCGTGCGCGACGTTATGGCAAAACGTCGCCACCGCGGAATTATAGTTCGGGCGGCTCCATTTGCCGAAAATATTCGGGAAACGGTAGACATAAACGGGCGCGCCGGTCGTCCGCCCGTAATCGAACAACAGCTCTTCTCCCAAGCGTTTGCTTTGACCGTAGGGATTGTCGAGCGCCGCCTGCGACGACGACGACAGGAGCACCGGACAGCGGTTATCAGCGGCTTTGAGCGCTCCGAGCAGATTCGCGACAAAATCGGTGTTGCCGCTGGTGAATTCGCTCTGTTCCCTAGGGCGGTTGACGCCCGCCAGATTGACGACAAAATCCGCCTCGGCTGTGAATTGCCCGAGCAGCGCCTCGTTGACACCGAGATCGTATTCAAAAACGGTGATGTCCGCGTTCAGATCAAATGACCTGTCAAAGCCCCGTGCGATATTTTTTAAGGTCGCGACAAGGTTTTTCCCGACAAAGCCGTTTGAACCGGTGACCAGAATATTCATACCGAAATACCCATACCCTTCAGCTCCCCGCGAATATCGCTCAACTGCAACAGCTTTTCTTTGACCTGTTGTACATCTAAAAGCTGTGTATTGTTGGAGTTGAATTCGGTTAGCGTATTTCTTTTTATGTTGCCCTCGACATAGTATTTGTCATAATTCATATCGCGCTTGTCACAGGGCACGCGGTAATAGCCGCCCATATCAATAGCGCCGGCGCACTCCTCGTTGGTCAGAAGCGTTTCGTACAGCTTCTCGCCGTGACGGATTCCGATGATTTTGAGTTCATTGTCCGCCTTAAAGAGCTCGCGCACCGCCTGCGCCAACACGCCGATGGTACAAGCCGGCGCCTTCTGCACAAGTATATCGCCGCTCACGCCGTTTTCAAAGGCGAAGAGCACAAGATCGACCGCCTCCTCAAGCGACATGATGAACCGTGTCATATCGGGGTCTGTGACCGTCAAGGGCTTTTTCGCCTTGATCTGGTCAATAAACAACGGGATGACCGACCCGCGCGAGCACATGACGTTGCCATAGCGCGTGCAGCAGATCACCGTTTTGTCCGGCTCGACGCTGCGGCTCTTGGCGACGACGACCTTCTCCATCATCGCCTTGGACGTACCCATGGCGTTGACAGGATAGGCGGCCTTGTCGGTCGAAAGGCAGATGACGCGCTTGACGCCCGCCTCAATGGCGGCGGTCAGCAGATTATCGGTACCAAGGACATTCGTCTTGACGGCTTCAATGGGAAAAAACTCACACGACGGCACCTGCTTGAGCGCGGCGGCATGAAACACATAATCAACGCCGTGTATCGCGTCCTTGATGCTGTACAAATCGCGTACATTGCCGATGAAAAACCGGATTTTGCGGCACGTCTCCGGATACATATCCTGATAGAAGTGGCGCATGTCGTCCTGCTTTTTTTCATCTCTGGAAAAAATGCGGATTTCCCCGATGTCGGTATCCAGAAAACGGTTCAGAACGGCGTTGCCGAACGAACCTGTACCGCCGGTAATCATCAGGGTTTTTGCTTCAAAAATGGACATAAGCTGTCTCCTTTTATTTGTTTGCCGCGTCCTTCACGGCTTGTAAACCGCAGTTATATTCATCGAGTACCGCCTTTAACTTCTCGCGGCACGCTTTTTCAAAGGCATTGAGATCAATCGACGCATAGTATGCGTACAGTTTATCGGCAAAGTCTTCCCTATAGGGATTGAGCGCGGCGCCTACACCCGCCTCGGCGACAAGACGCGCCATCACT
>CAYYFY010000392.1:0-2185 GCA_964471035.1 uncultured Eubacteriales bacterium | reverse complement strand
AAATACGGATAAAATTTCGCGTCCTCCGTCATCATATGGTCGTAAACAAGATCATCGACCGTGAACGAAAAGAGGTCGGAGACCTTGATAGTGCCGTCATCGAACGATTTTTTCAATTGCGCGGCTTTCTCTATAAGCTCCTTATGAACAGAGGCGTGTTCGCCCCAATCGGGATAACCGATGGCGCGCTGCGCCTCTTCTTCATAGTCAAAATGCGCCTCCATGTGTTTGAGCAGCATAGTGAGTTTTTCGGAAATGCTCTCCTTTGAGGAACGCCCCAACGTATCGGCTATCAGGTTGTTGGCAATCTCTAAGATGCGGCGGTGCTGTTCGTCGATTGTCTTCTCGCCGGACTCCATGGCCGGTGAGAAGTCCAGCCGCACATAGGCGATCGGGCGCTCGCCGTGGTTCTCAAAAACGGCGACGCGGTTGCGCCCGCGCTCCTTGGCAAGGTATAAAGCGTCGTCAACGCGCTTATACAGGTCGTTGACGGACTCATTCTTATACCGCTCGGCGACGCCGAAGCTCGCCGTGACACGACCTGCCTCGGGATGAGTATATGCCTCGACAGCCTTGCGTATTTTTTCGGCGACGGTGAACGCGCCGAACACATCGGTTTCCGGCAGGAGGATGATGAACTCCTCGCCGCCCAGACGCGCGACGATGTCCGAATTCCTCAAAGCCTGTTTGGTGATCTCGGCGGTGCGGATGAGTACCTGATCGCCGACGGGATGGCCAAAAGTGTCGTTGACGTATTTAAAGTGGTCGAGGTCGATCATAATAACCGACATTTTCAAGTCGTACCGGTTGGCGCGCGCCATCTCCTTTTCCATGACCGCGTCGAGAAAACGCCTGTTTTTAAGCCCCGTCAAGTGATCGGTGATCGCTATGCCGCCGATGATCTCCTCGTCAGCCTTGCGCCGAGAGATGTCGCGGCAGGAGAACATATACACTGTTTCCGCGTAATACGAGGAAACGACCGGATTTATCAGCGCCTCAAACCACAAATACGAACCGTCCTTCGCGGCGCACCGGAATTCCAGCGACACCGGCGCGCCCGCGGTCACCGCGGCGCCGAAGTTTTCCTTGACCTCCCTTTGATCGTCGGGGTGGATAAGCTCGAATATGGACAGGTCGGTGCGCTCTGCCGCCGTATAACCGAGCAGCTTTTCCACCGACGGGCTGATATAGCGGACAATGCCGTCGGCGTCAATGCGCCCGACAATGTCCTGAATCGAGTCGTTCATAAGCTTCGCTTTTTATTTTTCGACGGTGACCTCGCGGGCAAGCCCGTCCATTTTTCCGGCAATCTCCGATACCATACCGGCGACGAACAGAAAGAAGAAAAAGCGTACCGCGGTCGCGTAGTCGAACGTGCCGCGCGACAGATACTCCACGACGATATGCGCCGTGCCGAGCAGCGCCGCCGTGGCATACGCGGCCTTATGAAACCACAGCGCCGTCAGGATGATCGGGATATAGAACAGATGGGTGTATTCGGCGCCAATAAACGCGCTTTTGTGCGCGAACAGCGCTAAAAACAGGCACAGAAATTCCAAGGCGACAATGATTACTATCCTGCCGCGTCTGATCCTTTCGGGTGTCCGCGTTATTTCCACCATAAACTCACATCCGTAAAGCATATTTCATTTACAGTATAACGCTTTTTATGTATAATTCAAGACAATTTATTGACAAAATCCGTTACAGTATCTGATATTCCGCTTTTTTTAGAGCCTCGAGCGCCCCTAAAAGACAGGCGTCTTTTATGAAAAGGTAGTCGGTATCATAGGTGGACACCGCGAAAACGGAAATCGCGTTTTGGGCCAGTATGCCGGTGATTTTAGCAAGAACGCCGACGAGCGCAAAATCGAGCGTTCCCTCAAAACGCAGTCCTCTGAAGCCGTCCTCACGGGCAAGGACGGCTTGGGGCGCTAAGTCTGACCGGCAAAGGACGGACATCTCCTTATCCGTCTTAAAGACAAAGCAGAATTCGTCCGACAGGTCAATCTGCGCGGCATCGTTTACTTTACAGACGGAAAACTCCCCGTCAAGTACTTGCAGCTTCATCAGTATCCCTCCTGCCGCGTTATCGGGTAACCACGGTTTTATACCCAAAGCGCATTATCTTGAATACCGGATTTTCGAGGGCCTTGGCGGCGTTTTTCATCTCCTTGCGAATGGA
>CAYYFY010000391.1:0-2208 GCA_964471035.1 uncultured Eubacteriales bacterium | reverse complement strand
TAATACAATAGACGTGCGCCATAAGTACATCTCGCCCTTTCTGAGAAAGGGCGAGATTGTCATTTTTTAATATTTTTCCTGTAATCGATAAAGCCTTGTAAAATGATCACCGCGGCAACCGCGTCCACGGTATTCTTGCGTTTTTTGCCGCGCACATTGTTGTCGCTCAGGATGCGGTGCGCAGCGACCGTCGTCAGACGCTCGTCCCAAAGCTCAACCGGCAGCGCCGTTTTTTCTTTAAGCAGTACGGCGAAGCTGCTGACCGACTGCGCCTTGAACCCCTCGGAACCGTCCATGTTCTTCGGATAACCGAGGACAATAATCTGCGCCTGTTTCTCAAGGGCAACGGCGGCAATCCTGCTTATAAGCCGTTCGGGAACCCGCTCGGCGATCACCTCAAGGGGAAACGCCAGCGTTTCAGCGCTGTCACATAACGCCAGCCCCGTGCGCGCGTCGCCGTAATCGACAGATAATATTATCATGGCAGCTTCACTGTCTCAGATGACGTAGCAGGCGTTACGACGGTAACAGGGGGCGCCGTCGTCGGCGGCAACGTCGTAGTGGGTGGTCGTGTTGAGGGAATTGTTGGCACGGTATGCGGAGACGTGGTTTTACCCGTGACTTTATCTGTGGTGGGCACCGGATTATTCGTACTCGGCGCGGTCGTCCCCGTCGTCGCCGTCGTCGCTATTGTGGCGCACTTTTCGCAGCGCCCCGGCAAAAATGACTTTCTGTAGTAACCGTAGGCAGTCGAGGTACAGTGATCATCCGCCAGCTTGCCGTTCGTTGTACAGTATTTTCTGCAGACGACCTCGTCGGAATCTTTAAAGGATTTAGCCTTCAGATTATCATGCACCTTTTCCATGATATTCTCAAATATCTTACCCGCCGGATTGCCGCTTGCGCTGATGGATCTATTTTGATCGTAACCATACCAGACCGCCGCAACATAATACGGCGTACCGCCGACAAACCAGCGGTCATAGTTATCGCTCGTCGTACCGGTTTTCGCGAAGGTTTCAAAACCGCTGATGCCGTAACCGGAGCCTGTTCCGCTTCTGACGACGGTTTCAAGCAGCTCGCGCATGACCTTTGAGGTTCCCTCGCTGATGGCGCGTTCGCCTTTGACTTTATTCTCAAGCAATACCTTGCTGCCGTCGCTGTTGGTTACCTTGGTGTAGCAATACGGCTTATAATACATCCCGCCGTTGCCGAAGGTGGCAAACGCGGCGGACATCTCCAGCGTCGTAACGCCTCTTGTCATGCCGCCGACAGCCAAAGAGGACTTATTGACGTCGCTCTTTGGTCCTTCTTTCACAAGCGTCGTGAAGTGAAATTTATCCGTCAAATAGTCAAAACAAGTTTGCATTCCGACCTCTTTGCAGACGCGCCATGACACCGTGTTGAGCGACTGCGCGATGGCATACTGCACCGTTACCGGCTTATTTGAACCATAGGAACCGCCGTAATTATGCGGCCAAAGGCTGCCGTTGTCGTTCAGCGCGTAGTTCTGGATCATCTTGGAATAGGTAATCTCGCCCTCCTCGATGGCGGGCGCGTATACCGACACCGGCTTGATTGAGGAACCCGGCTGACGCGGTGAATCGGCGGCGCGGTTGAGACTGCGGACGATCGTCTTTTTTCCCGCGCCTCCGGCCATGGCGATAATCCGACCTTTATAGTCCATAATCGTGATAGCCGACTGCGCCGTGGAATTGGAAAACGCAATGCGGTTCGTATAGACGTTGTTCACGATTTTTTGTATGTCGATATTGACAGCCGAATAGATTTTGACCCCGCTGTAAAACACCTTGCGCTCAGCGTCGTTCTCGGTGATGTCGAGCTTGACGGCAAGATCCTTGATGACCGATTCAATGACGTAATCGACATAGTAATCGGATATTCCGGATTCGTTGACTACGACAATATCGTCATCATCGTCCTTCTCCGGAGCAACATAGCTCTTGCTGTTGGTAAAGACCAATTTGTATTTTTTTGCCGCCGCGTACTCCTTGTCGTTCAAATAACCCTGTTCATTCATGTATTTTAAGCACAAAAGCTGACGCTCGCGGTTTTTTTTGGGATTGATCAGCGGATCATACGTAAACGGCTCCTGCGTTATCGCGGCGATACTCGCGCATTCGGCGACGTTCAAATCCTTCACATTTTTACCGAAATACTTCTCCGAGGCGGTTTCAACGCCGTTAC
>CAYYFY010000390.1:0-2216 GCA_964471035.1 uncultured Eubacteriales bacterium | reverse complement strand
GTTTTACTTTTTGAACGGCGGGCAGATGCGCCGTCCACAATCCCTCAACAAGCAAAAGCCCCTTTGCCTTTGCCAGGGCGAACGCGCTTAAAGCGTCGGCGGCGTTTGTCATCATGCTTTTTTCGCAGAGGACGTGCTTGCCGTATGCAAGGCAGAGCATGATGTTTTCATAATGAAAATTATGCGTCGTGGCGACATAGACCGCATCGACCTCCGGACTTTTCAGCATCTCCTCATAATCGCCGTATGCGTTCGGGATATTGTGTTTCTGCGCGAACGCGGTCGCCTTTTCAAGGTTTTTACTGGCGACGGCGGTAATCCGCGCATCGCTTACAAGCCCGACCGACGCGCAGAACCGCTTGTCGGCGATACGCCCGGGACCGATGATTCCAAAGTTAATCATATACTCACACTCCTTATTACTAAAAAAGCTTAGCATTCACAGTCTGTTTTGTCAACCAAAAATGAGGTCGGTATTGATATTTCTTATTGTGAGTGTTAATATATCTTATATTGATAACAACCGCAAAGGGGTAGTTTTATGCCGGAATTTTTGCTAATGCTTCTCGCCGTACTGATTTTGTTATTCCTCATCTGTATCGCGCGTGCCGTACGCGTTAAGGCAAAGCCCTCCGATAAGAAGAGCGTTCTGAGCGTGACCGATGACGAGTCATCGCGTTACGCGCAATGCCTGTCAGAGATGATCAAGGTGCCGACCATCTCTCTGCGCGGTAAGGATGACCTGACGGAGTTTTATAAGCTCCACGATGTCATGAAAACGCTGTTCCCGCTCATTCATGAAAAACTGGAGCGCGTCGAGCTGTCGGGGAATCTTCTTTACCGCTGGAAAGGCAAAGACGCCTCGAGGGACGGTCTTCTGCTGATGGGGCATCAGGATGTCGTCACCGCCGAAGAAAAGGGCTGGACGCGCGACCCCTTCTCGGGCGAGATCACCGACGGCAAAATACACGGGCGCGGCGCGATGGACTGTAAATGCACGGTCATGGCGGAGTTCTGCGCCGTCGAGGAGCTTTTAAGAGAGGGCTTTGAACCGCCCCGCGACATCTATCTGTCCTGTTCGGTCAACGAGGAAATCTCAGGAGACGGCGCGCCGTCCGTGGTAAGGCATTTACAGGAGAAAGGCATAAGCCTTTGCGCTGTCATGGACGAGGGCGGCGCGATTATCGGCGGGGTTTTACCCGGCATGAAGAGCCCTTGGGCGGCGGTTGGCGTCGTTGAAAAGGGGTATATCGACGTGAAAATCATCGCCAAAGGTCACGGCGGCCACTCCTCCACCCCGCCGAAGAATACGCCGGTGGCGCGTCTTGCCGCCTTTGTAGCCGAAGTGGAAAAGAAGCGTCCGTTTAAAAAACAGATGCCCGCCGTCGTCGTCACGATGCTAACATCCGCCGCGCCGTATATGAGCTTCCCGTTCCGTCTGGTGCTGAGTAACCTCTGGCTATTCAAGCCCCTTTTGACCGCCGTACTGCCCGCGGTCTCCGCGCAGGCGGGCGCGTTTGTTTCGACGACCTTCGCCTTCACCATGTGCGGCGGCTCCAAAACGCCCAACGTCATCCCCGACGAAGCGTATGTCGTCTGTAACCTGCGCCCTTCTGTCGGCCAGAACGACGAGGAATCGCTCGCCGTCTTAAAAAAATACGCGGACAAATACGATCTTTCTATGGAGATACAGGAAAAACGCGGCGCCTCGCGTACAACTGACCCCGACGGCGCGGAGTTCTTATATGTCAAAAAATGCCTGAACGACTGCTTTCCCGCCGTCGCCCCGTTCTATATGTGCGGCGGCACCGACTGCCGCCATTATGAGGCGGTAAGCAGTAACTGCCTGCGTTTCTGTCCGGTCACTTTAGACGCACAGCAGCTTGCCGCCATGCACGCCGCCAACGAGAACGTCGGCATTGACGCGCTGGCAAAAAGCGTCAAGTTCTATAAATACTATTTACAAAACCACGCGTAAATAAATCCGCCCATAAAGGGCGGTTTTTTATGTTTCTCCGTCAATATAAATGTCTATAAATTCCCCCGAAAGCGGCTTCAAACCATCACGGAAGGAAAACGCGGCGGACAGCAGCGCTTCGTGTTCAAGCGGCAGTTTTTGCTTTGCGTTCACCGTATAATCGTCTGTAAGACGTTCGCCGTCAATGGCGACGGGGTCCTCGCAGACCGCGTCATGAAAACCGATTCCGGCAACATCC
>CAYYFY010000389.1:1380-2228 GCA_964471035.1 uncultured Eubacteriales bacterium | reverse complement strand
CGTTGGCGTTTCGTCATCCTTCGCGAGATAGTGTCCGGCGGTGTTATACAGAGCATTCGAGTCAAAATCGAGCTTCCCCTGAAGCGCTTCGGAAACAAGCTTCAATCCTGTAAAGGTCGAGGAGAGGAAAATGCATTCGTTGAGTTTATCGTAGCCGTATTCGGTCATATACGCTACGGTCATCACCCCGCCCATGCTCGCGCTGACAAGATTGACCTTCTGTGCGCCCGAGGCGGCAAGAGCCGTGTTGATGACCTCATTCAACTGGTCGGCGACGTCCATGGGATTCATGCGCCAGTCATAGGTGAACAGATAGACGTTGTCCGCTCCGTACCGTTCGCAGGCGGCTTTGATGATGCCCGACTCGTTGCCGTCGCCGTGGACATAGTCCGGATAGGTGCCGATGGCGTTCGGGTATTTGTCATAGCCAAGCTCATTCACCGAAGCGCCCGTATTGTCGCAGGCGAATATACTGAATACTTCGTCGGCATAGGCGATAAGCTCGCCCACGGCGGCGTCCTCGCTCATGCCGAGTACCCCCGCTCCGGCGACCTTGAGCAGCGCCGTGGATATGCCTTCGGCGGTAAAGCCGTCGACGAAGTTGCGCTGACTGTCGGTGCCGTAATCGAGATACAGCCCGTTGAAATCCATGCCCCTGACCAGCACGAACGGTAAAGCGCCTTCCGACGCGCCGACGGCGGATACTCCCGTCGATAAAGGGATAATAAGCAGCGACAGGCAGAGCAAAATACTGGTAAACCGACGTTTCATAAGCGTTACCTCATATTAAACATATTTTTATTATCATATCACAGCCGTGTTGAAATTACAAGGCGCATTGTACTTGA
>CAYYFY010000389.1:0-1370 GCA_964471035.1 uncultured Eubacteriales bacterium | reverse complement strand
ATAAAACAAATTAAATGAAAGTTGGCTGACTATGATATCCAAACAGGAATGGAAAACGATCCGCGGCAGTAAGCCCGCACCCGACCACATCATGCTGAGCGTCAACGGTAATCCTGCCAAAACCATGACCGTCACATGGCGTGCGACCGCTGAAATAGATGCGGGGTACGCGCTTTACCGCGAGGCGGGGACCGAAAATTGGCGGCGCGCCGACGCCGAAACGGGGCGATTTGAGACAGATGTCGATTTCAGCAGCTATTTTTGGGCGCATATGGACGGGTTAAAACCCGAAACGCGTTATGAATACACCTGCGGGAACGATGAACACCGCAGCGCCGTATACTCCTTTACCAGCGCGCCCGAAAATTCCGAAAGGTTCAAGTTTGTCGTCCTTGCCGACGTCCAGCACGGCGCGCCTATTCCGCCGCCCGACTATTCGCTGCTCGGGGAGCTTTTGAGAGATGTATTGAAGCAGCATCCGGATACCGCGTTCATCATGACCGCCGGAGACAACACCAACTGCGGTCAGACGGATATTCAGTGGACGGGACTTTTCGAGGGACTAAAGGGTATTATCGAATCGGTGCCGCTGATGCTCTGCATGGGCAACCATGACGACATGGGTTTTGAGGATTATACGCTTGGCACCGGCAAGTATTACTCGGAAAAGGCGACGTATTTCAGCAATCAGTTCAGAGGTTCTTACCCGTACAACGGTCCAAAGGAGTGGGAGACGACCAACTATTTCTTTGATTACGGCAACACGCGCTTTTATTTTCTGGGAACGAGCGGGTATGCCGACATCAACGAGTGGTTAACGGAGGAAGCGCAGGGCTGTGATAAAGTCTGGAAGCTCGGCGTACACCATTTCCCGCTCTGCTACGCCGGGAGCGATCTGGAATGCGAGGACACCTATATGCTGACACAGGGCTTTGAGCGGCTCGACATCGTGTTCAGCGGTCACGAGCACTGCTTTTCGCGCAGCTTTCCGCGCCGCATAGGTAATCTCGGCGACCGCCCGTCGGAGGGGGCTGTCCACTACAACTGCGGCAGCGGCCACCGCAATCCGCCCGGCACGCGCTCGATGGAGAAGTTCTGGAATGCCGCCCTTTATAACCATGAGGAGGATTTGTCCATGTTCGCCGTCGGCGAAATTGACGGCAAAAAACTCACGCTGACTTCGTATATCGAGGACGGGCGCGTCGCCGACCAATGCGTGATTGACAAGGTGAACGACATCATCCATCCGCGCGCGCTCGCTCCGATCTACAACCGCACCCGTATGAAGTATAAAGGCGCCGATCTTGGGCTTTGCGCGTCCGCGACGCCCTGCCGCGAGTGGGACGGGGTGTGGTACATTCCGGCTGCCG
>CAYYFY010000388.1:0-2229 GCA_964471035.1 uncultured Eubacteriales bacterium | reverse complement strand
GTCGGCGGCGTCATGTTCGCCAAATTCCTGAACCTGTTCTTAAAGCAGAAGATCAACCCGATGATCGGCGCGGCGGGCATCTCGGCATTCCCGATGTCGGCGCGCGTCATCCATAAGATGGGTCTTGCCGAGGACGATCAGAACCACCTGCTCATGCACGCCATCGGCGTCAACGTTTCCGGTCAGGTAGCGTCGGTCATCGCGGGCGGACTGATATTAAATCTTGTCAGTTAAGGAGGAATAATGATGTATTTGAACGCACTATTCAACATGAGCAGCTTTGACTGGTCGCTCCCCATCCTGTTACAGGGGATGTTCGGAATCTTCTGCGTCACGGGCGTCATCATCCTCACCACGCTCATACTCGAGAAGACCACAGGCAAGGACGAGGAAAAGTAACAAGCATAAAAAAGAAACAAGCGCGCGAGTTGTCTCGCGCGCTTTTACTTTTTAAAGGTGAAACGCCACTTCGATGCACGCGCCGCGCACATTTTGCAGATGAACACACAGCCGTCTTTTGACGCCGAAATCCCTGTTTTTCTCGTTCCCCTTGTACTTCGGGAACACCTTGATCGGCGTGTAATCGAGCTCGCAAAAGCAGGCATCAATATCCGATAAAAGCGCCGCGTGTATTTGTTTGCCGTCGCTTCTTAGCGTACAGCTTTTACCGTCCTGTGCAATTTGTATCTGTGCGCCGGTCGGCATGAGCCAATAAATTTCAGACGGTCCTTCACAGCGGATTTCATCGGTTATACGCACCGTCTTATACCCGTCCGAAACCGTAAAGCGCCGTATAACGCTTTTCGCTCCCGCGTGCCGGTAGGCGGCGGTCATGTCTATGACGCCGCTGCCGCCGTCCTTTTCGGCATGGAACTCCGTAATCCGCGCCTTGGCGAACACATACTGATCCACGCGTTTTTTTTGCGGGTTAATCAGCAGCGTCGCGTGCGCCTCGGCGCGCTTATAAAAATTCTTGAACCGTCCGCCGAACGGCAGGCTGTTGAAATACCCCTTAGCGTTGTAGTCGCCCGGTCCCGACTCACACGCAAAGCGCTCGCCCTGCGATTCAAGCACAAACGCGCCGATGTCGAGGTCGCCGTGATTTTCAAAGTTGTACCCGCCCTTTATGGCAAAACAGACCGCGTCGGGGTCGAGATAATCGCCGCGGAATACGGCAATATCCTGTCCCCTGTCCGATTTTCTGAGCACGGATTGTGGCAACGAAAAATCCGACGCGCCGCTTAAGGTCGGGTCAAACCAGAGCGCCCCGAGCGCCGCCTCGCACGGCAGATACGCGCTCAAATCGCACCGCCGCTGATACGCCGTCAGAAGCGGTTCGCCGTACGCGCGTGAAAACCAGAACAGCGCCGGACCGAAAAGCTTTTCGTACTTATTGTCCCCCGTGTTGAATACGCCTTTGGGCGTGCCGATAAAGAGCGGATAATACCCGATTTTGCTTACGCCCTCATACTCGGACAAATGAAAATCGTGCCCGCAAAAATGGCGCAGCGACGACAGCAGATACAAAAGATAAGTTACGCCGTATTTCCAGTAGCCGGGTCCCTCGGTATAGACGCCGTCGGGCGAAAACACACAGAAGGCAGCAGGCATACAGCGCAGCGCTTTTCTGAAATACCGCGCCGCTTCTTTAGGATACTCGTTGTAAAACACCAGCAGAGAAAGGCCTATGGCGCTGTAGCAGACCGTGTTCCAATTCGTCTTTGACCAGGTGTACCAGTTCTTCACCGGATTTTTCTTCATAGCCGGACGAATCGCCCGCTCAAAGACAACGCGGGCGAAATACGCGCGTTTTTCCGCGGACAGAAAACCGGTCAGCCAGTCACAGAGAAGAGACACGGCAAACGCCATCTCCACCGCGTCGAGCAGGTGCTGACAGTGCCAGTCGGGAAAGGCGCAGACGGCTTCCATTTCCAGTAAGGCGCGTTCTGCGTATTTTTCGTCCCCCGTCACCCGATAGGCAAAACACAACGTAATCAGGCGCGACAGCACGCGGCGCGACACCTCAAGCAGGCGCGCGCCGTCGGTAAAAACGTATTCGTACGGCGCTGTATCACAAGCATCATTCGCCGCTCCTATCGCGTGAGCAGCCAATTTTTTAATATATTCATCACCCGACGGCGAAAGGTACGCCGCGCGTACGCGCAGAAAATCTTCTTCACTCGCCAGCACAAAGGGCGGTTTCAGGCTTGCCGCTCCCTGTTTCAGCTC
>CAYYFY010000387.1:0-2242 GCA_964471035.1 uncultured Eubacteriales bacterium | reverse complement strand
TCATCACGTCCACGCACGACTGGTGTTCCGATTCTAATCCCCGCCGTTACGACGGGGACACCATATATAACGACGTCCCCTGTTTTACTATGCCCGAGCTGACTGAATTCTATAAGGATTTCGGGCTGTCGGAGGCGCTTTCGGTCTATCTGAACGGGCGCGGCGGCGTATCCTATGTGATCCGCCCCGCCGAAGGACTGACCGTTTTCTGTCTCAACGACGACGACAACGGTGAGGACGGCTCCGGCTTCTCAAAGGCGCATCTACAGTGGATCGCCGAACAGTGCGCTCTCGCCAGAGGACGCTGCGACAGCGTCGTCGGCATGAACCATCATCATTACCTGCTGACAGAGCTGGATAAAGCCGTCAACGGCAGAAAAACAGTCGAATACAAGAACGCCCTTGCCGCAGATGTCGCCGACGCCGGACTGAACGCCGTGTTCGTCGGGCATTCGCATATGCAGCATATTACGAAGCTGATAACGCCGTCTGACAATCCGTTTTATGAGATCAATATCGGCTCCATTTCCGGCTACCCCGCCCCGATGGCGTACTGCGCCGTCGAAAACGGCGTCCTCCGTTTCGATGTAAAGCATTTGAAAGGCTTTATCTATAAGGGCAAAGAGTACACAGCGGATTTTCTGCGCGATCACGCGACGAACCTGATCACGAAGGTTATCAAAGCCGCCTCCGATAATAAGCCGGAGGAATTCGCCGCGTTGATGGCGTCGGTAGGCATGGGTAAAAAGAAAGCGAAAAAGGTCTGGCGCTTTCTGCGCTTTCCGCTTAAAAAGCTCGGTACCGCCACCGTAAAGGGCACGGCGCGCCTGCTGAACTGCTTCACCTTCGGCAAAGCCATTGATAAAAAAGCCGCCGATGCCATGGGGAATGAGCGCGTCCTCGACGTCGCGCTCGGCGTTTTTTTAAGCGTCCTCGACGGCGGAGCTACTGTCTGCGACGAAACGACGCCGTGCTTTACCGTCGTATCCGACGCCATGTCCCTCCCCTTGCGCATCATACAGTTTTTGCATATCAAAAATAGCGGCTTAATTTACACGCTCACCCATCTGAAAAACGCCGCCGCACCCCTGCTGCTGGGCGGCGACATCGACGCCAACCACGCGGATATACAGCTTTGTCAACTTTATCAAACGATATGAAAGAGCAGGAAATCAGAGACTTTTTACTGCTTCGCGGCGCTT
This sequence comes from uncultured Eubacteriales bacterium, assembly GCA_964471035.1. GTDB lineage: Bacteria > Bacillota > Clostridia > Oscillospirales > Acutalibacteraceae > DTU089. The sequence goes on along the minus strand of CAYYFY010000387.1, from coordinate 1,040 downwards.
CGGATGTTGGCTTTACGCCGATTCCCGACGGCGATTTCAACGACTGCCGGTACGCCGTCAGCGTCGTCGTGCGCCTTTCGGAAGCGGTCGTCACGGAAATCGGCAGTGAACCGACATACACCTACTTCCACCATTACCGCACCGTAAACGCGCATATCGACCGTATGCTCTTAGAGCTAGGTCTTGCTCTGCAAACCCATGGCTATAAGTATATTCCTGTCGCCGCCTCGCAGAGCACAAACACACCATACAAAGGACGCTGTTCGCACAAGAAAGCCGCCCGCCTTGCGGGATTAGGTTGGATCGGCAAAAACAACCTCTTTTTTCATAAGGACTTCGGCTCGGCGGTGCGACTGGGCACGCTTATGACCGACTGCCCCCTGTCGCCGCAGTCGCCTGTCATGGAGCCGCAGTGCGGTAATTGCACAATGTGTGTCGACGCTTGCCCCTGTAACGCTATCTCCGGCGTCCCGTGGAGCGAAAACAACGCACCGGACGCCATGTTCCTCCCCGAACGGTGCAGCAAATATATGAAAGAGCAGTTCGGGCATATCGGGCGCGGCGCGGTCTGCGGCATCTGTATGCGCGTCTGCCCCAAAAACACGCCCAAAAACCGCCCAGCGGAAAATTCTTAAAAACCATTGACAATTTTGACCGCTTATGTTAACATGATTTTCGCCCGTGGAGAGATACCGAAGCGGTCATAACGGAACGGTCTTGAAAACCGTCGTGCGGCAACGCACCGTGGGTTCGAATCCCACTCTCTCCGCCAGTTTAGGTGCTAGGAGTTAGGGGCTGGGGATTAGGACGCCCACAATTCAATAACGATATATTGTTACCATGGAGATGTACTAAATTAGATATTAGATGTTAGACTTTTAGATGTTAGACAATCGGAAAAACGCTTCGCGTTTTTGGTTATGTGAAATTGCCACTTGCCACTTGCCATTTACAATTCAATATTCTTATTTTGTTACCATGGAGACGTACTCAGAGTTTCGGACGAGGCGCCCCTGCTAAGGGCACAAGGTACGGGTAAC
>CAYYFY010000386.1:0-2245 GCA_964471035.1 uncultured Eubacteriales bacterium | reverse complement strand
GACCACGCCGTGGACGCTGCCCTCAAACGTCGCGCTGTGCGTCAACCCGAAAGAAACGTATATAAAGGTTAAAGCTGCCGACGGTAAGGTCTATTATCTTGCCGAGGCGCTCGCCGGACAGCTGCTCGGGGACGGGCTTGAGGTTCTGGCGTCATATACCGGCAAGGAGCTGGAACATAAGGAATATGAGCCGCTCTTCGATTTTGTCAAAAACGCGCCCAAAAAGGGCTGGTACGTCACCTGTGACAGCTTTGTCACGCTGACCGACGGCACCGGCATCGTCCACATCGCGCCCGCCTTCGGCGAGGACGACGCGTCTGTCGGCAGAGCCTACGACCTGCCGTTTGTCCAGCTCGTCGACGCGCGCGGTCAGATGACCGCCGAAACATCGTGGCCGGGGATGTTCTGCAAGGACGCTGACAAACAGATTCTGATCGACCTTGAAAAACGCGGGCTGCTGCATAGCTCCCCTGTTTTTGAGCACAGCTATCCGCACTGCTGGCGCTGCGACACGCCTTTGATCTATTATGCCCGCGATTCGTGGTTCATCGAGATGACCGCCGTTCGGGACAGACTCGTTGCCAACAACGACACCATCAACTGGATTCCCGAGAGCATCGGCAAGGGACGCTTCGGCGACTGGATACAGAATGTGCAGGACTGGGGTATCAGCCGCAACCGCTACTGGGGTACCCCCTTAAATATCTGGGAATGCGCCTGCGGTCATAAGCACAGCATCGGATCGATTCAGGAGCTTAAGAAGATGAGCGCCGACTGTCCCGAGGACATCGAGCTGCACCGCCCTTATATCGATGAAGTCACTATAGCGTGCGAAAAATGCGGCGGGCAGATGAAACGCGTTCCCGAGGTTATTGACTGCTGGTACGACTCCGGCGCGATGCCCTTCGCGCAGCACCATTACCCGTTTGAGAACACCGAGACCTTCCGTCAGCAGTTCCCCGCGCGGTTCATCTCCGAAGCTGTTGACCAGACCCGCGGCTGGTTCTATTCGCTCTTAGCCATCTCGACGCTGATTTTCGACAAAGCGCCGTATGAAAACGTCCTTGTCCTCGGTCACGTTCAGGACGAGAACGGGCAGAAAATGAGCAAATCCAAGGGCAACGCCGTCGATCCGTTCGACGCTTTAGCTACCTACGGCGCCGATGCCATCCGCTGGTACTTCTACACCAATTCCGCCCCATGGCTCCCCAACCGCTTCCACGGGAAGGCCGTCACCGAGGGGCAGCGCAAGTTTATGGGAACGCTGTGGAACACCTACGCGTTCTTCGTCCTCTACGCAAACATTGACGCGTTCGACGCGTCAAAGCACACGCTTAACGCGGACAGCCTGTCGGTCATGGACAAATGGCTGCTCTCAAGGCTCAATACGCTGATTTCGGAGGTTGACGGGCATCTTAGCGCGTATGAGATCCCCGAAGCCGCCAAGGCTTTACAGGAATTTGTCGACGACTTAAGCAACTGGTATGTCCGCCGCGGACGCGAACGCTACTGGGTGCAGGGCTTGCCGCAGGATAAAATCAACGCGTACATGACGCTGTATACGGCGCTTTTAACCGTCGTAAAGCTCGCCGCGCCGATGATCCCGTTCATGGCCGACGACATCTACAGAAACCTTGTCTGTTCAATCGATACGAACGCGTTCGAGAGCGTACACCTGTGCGACTATCCCGTCTGTAACGCGTCGTTTATCGACAAGGCGCTCGAGGAAAACATGGACGAAGTCTTAAAGACCGTCGTGCTCGGGCGCAGCGCGCGCAACGGCGCGAACCTCAAAAACCGCCAGCCGCTCTCAAAAATTCTTGTCTGTTCCGAGCGTCATCTGCCCGACAGCTTTATTGAAGTCATCACCGACGAGCTGAACATCAAGGCGCTCGAATATGTCAACGACGCCTCCGGCTACATTTCCTACAGCTTTAAACCGCAGCTGAAAACCGTCGGACCGAAATACGGCAAGCTTTTAAACGGCATCCGCGAGGCGCTGACTCTGCTCGACGGCGACGCGGCAAAAAAAGAGCTGAACGAGACCGGTACGCTCGGTCTGTCTATAGACGGCCAGCCGGTCGTTCTGTCTGCCGACGACCTGCTTATCGACACCGTACAAAAACAGGGCTTCTACGCCGTCGCCGACGGTGGGATCACCGTCGTCCTCGATACAATTCTCACCGACACGCTGATCGAGGAGGGCTATGTGCGCGAGCTGATCTCCAAGATTCAGACCATGCGC
>CAYYFY010000385.1:0-2255 GCA_964471035.1 uncultured Eubacteriales bacterium | reverse complement strand
TTTATTAAAACCAACGCCCTGTCTGCTGACTTGAAAGCCCTCGGCATCTCCGAGGAGATGCTCGTGTACTTACAGCTCTCCGGAACGAAAATCGACGTCGTTCTGACCATGAACGCGCGCGAGCTGTTGCTCTTTTTACGTCTGCGCACCTGCAACCGCGCCCAGTGGGAGGTGCGCGAATTTGCCATGGATATGCTGAACAAGCTGCGCAAGGTCGCACCGGAGATTTTCAACGCCTACGGCCCCGGCTGCTATCTCGGACACTGCCCTGAGGGTACGCTGACCTGCGGCAAAGCCGCCGAGGTAATAAAACGGTTCACCCCCGCCGAATAAATCAAACACCGCGTATATTCCCTTGCGCCGCGGAAAATTTTGTGTTATGATAACATCAATATTATATAATCTGAAAGGAAGAATTCTATGGAAACCAACGCTGTATTCACCAAAATAATCGCTCTTATGTCGGTGTTTATCGTACTCATCACCACGCTTGCGGGCATCAGCCCGCCGCCTGAGACGCGCCGACTTGTCAAAAACGTCATATTCATGATTGGCGACGGCATGGGTGAGAATTCTATCAACAAGACGAGGACCGAACTGAATATCGAGCTCGCGATGGAGACCATTCCTTTACGGGGACAGTCTATGACCAATTCCTTTGGCGGCTCCACGACCGACAGCGCCGCCGGAGGCTCTGCTCTCGCCTGCGGCGAAACGACTGTCAACGGTTGTATCGGCGTTTATCCCGGCGATTCGCTCGACGCGTTCGGTCACCCGCTCTCTCTGACGGAGCTTGCCATATCCATGGGCAAGAAGACGGGTATCGTCACCACCGACTCCACCGGCGGCGCGACACCCGCCGCATTCTCGTCGCATACCTCGAGCCGCGACAACAACGAGGACATCGCCAATCAGCAAATCGTTTCGGCGATAGACCTCGTCTGGGGTATGTCGGCGGGCGTCATTGACGCCGCGGCAGCCTCTGCCAACGGGAAAAAATATATCGCCACCAAAACCGAGATGATGGCGCTCTCCGCCGACGACAAAAGCTACGGGCAGTTCACCTCCGATATGTGGGCGCCCAGTATCATCGAGGGCGACACGCCGACGCTTACCGAGATGACGCAGCAGGCAATCGTGCTGCTGAATACCGACGAGGACGGCTTTTTCCTTATGGTCGAGGGCGGGCACATCGATAAATATTCGCACGCCAGAGACGGCGAAAATATGAATTTAGCGCTTCAGGAATTTGATAATGCCGTCGCCGCCGCGCTTGACTTCGCAGAGGAGGACGGCGACACGCTCGTCGTCGTCACCGCCGACCATGAGACCGGCGCCATTCAGTATATTGACGGCTCCTATCAGTATACCTCCCGCTCGCATTCAAGCGCCAATGTGCCGCTCTTTGCCTACGGCTGCAAAGACTTCATCGAGATGGGTGAGGTTATTAAAAATACAAAGGTCGCCGTATACACCGCCTATGCCATGGGCGCCACCGCCGAGCAGTTCCCGAAAAAAGCCGCCTAAACCGTCACCCGTAAATTATTTGGATGTGACTCTATGGGGAAACAACATATCTTAGCGTCCGCGGGCGTAACCGATTACGCGGTCGTCGTCGATTTTGAGGCTTCGACCGCGGAGCAGTTTGCCGCCAGAGAGCTGGCGCATTACTTAGAACGTGTCACCGGCGCCGCTTTTCGCGTGACGCAGCCGCAGTTTCTTGACGGCGCGCTGCCGATCATCGTCGGCTTTAACAAGCTGTCGGCGATGTTTGAAATACCGCGCGACGAAACGCTTGGCGACGAGGCTTTTCTGATCCGTTCGGTAGACCAGGGTATTATCATCGCCGGCGGCTCAGAGCGCGGTACGCTGTATGGCGTCTACGCGTTTCTTGAAACGCTCGGCTGCCGCTTCTTGGCGGCTGACGAAACAGTGATACCGCACCGACCGGAGCTTTACATCGAACCGCTCGATATACGCGAAACACCGGCTTTCCTATACCGCTACGGGTTTTACCGTCCGGCGCTCGTGCCCGACCAGGCGGCAAAAGCACGCTTCAACGGCACGCCCGCCGGAGCACTGCACGGCGGTTACCTGCGCTATCATCAGGGCGCGCAGCACTCGTTTGACACGCTCGTCCCCGCCGACAAATATTTCGATACGCATCCCGAATACTTTTCGGAGATTGACGGCGTGCGCGTTAAAAACAAACAGCTTTGCCTGACCAATCCCGACGTGTATCGGATTATTCTTGA
>CAYYFY010000384.1:0-2298 GCA_964471035.1 uncultured Eubacteriales bacterium | reverse complement strand
CATGGAGCAGCATGGTCAGCCGCAGCGTTTCATCGGCGGGAACAGCCCCGACGGTATGACAGATGTGTTCCCAGACGTCATAGGCGTGCTTTTTTCCGTGTTGGGGAAAGCCGATGGCCGGTACTATATCGGGGATGAATACCCCGAGAACGTCGCCGTATTCGAGAAGGACACACTTGGCGTTCTTGCCCGTGAGCAGCTTTTTTAATTCGGAAAAGAGCCGTTCGGCGGAAATATTCATCAACAGATTCTTATTGCGGCGGATACTGTCCGCCGTGTTTTTTTCTATGGTAAAACCTAAGGTAGAGGCAAAGCGCAGTCCGCGCATGACGCGCAGCCCGTCCTCATTGAAGCGCGCGTCGGGATCGCCGACGGTGCGAATCAGCTCGTTTCTCAAATCAAGAAGTGAGCCGAACCGGTCGACAAGTCCCTCGTTAAGGTTATAAGCCATGGCATTGATTGTAAAATCGCGCCGCGAGAGATCGGCTTCCAGATTGTCTGTAAAGACGACGCTGTCCGGACGGCGGTTGTCCGAATAAACACCGTCGAGGCGGTAAGTCGTAATCTCAACAGGCTTTTTGTCCGTTAAAACGGTGACGGTGCCGTGCTTGATACCCGTATTTATGACCTTGCAGTCATGAAACAGCGCGGCGGTCTGCTCGGGACGGGCATTAGTCGTCACGTCCCAGTCGCTCGGGGTGAGTCCCAAAAGGCTGTCGCGCACGCAGCCGCCGACGGCGTAGGCCTCAAAGCCGTTTTCGGAGAAACGCGCGAGGATGTTTTTAATGTGTTTCGGAACAAGAAGTTTCACCGCTTTGCCTCTTTTCTTAACAATATTAAAATTATACTCTTGCGGCAAGGCGTCTGTCAACCGAAATACGAAAATTGACGGCATCGGTTCTATTCTCCCTAAGCGCGGAATATCTTAAAAAAGAAACAAAATGTAATAAATTATCCCCTAAAAATTACAGTTTGTAACTTTTCCATAATTCACAAAAAATTTAACAAATATCAATCATTAAATTTCCAAAAAAGAAATAAGGGCGCTTTTGAAGGGGAGTATCGGCGGGAAATTTGTGAATATTGCACAAAATGCACATGTCAATTTGACTTGACAGGCAAAAAAACGCTGATATAATACAAGGCGCCACAGGGAAATGGACACATTTCGTGTTCAAAAAGGCTTTCCCCATTCCTGTTTACCCTGCCTTTTTGGCGGGCGACCAAGAGTCCGGAAAGCCCAACACGGCAAGCGCAAAACAGCGTCACCCGACGTGCGCGACGCCGTCAACTGAGGAGAAATTTATGTCAAACAAAGTCATCGGCGATTTACTTGCCGTGCCGCCGCTCAAGAGGATTTTCCTGATTGCTTTGGCAGTATCCTTCCTCTTTTCGGTAACGGCGTTCGCCGCGGCCTCACCCGTATATGACATTTTTGTCGTCGACGGGGACGAGACCACCACCGTTTCGGCAACACAGCCGGACGTCGATGAGATCCTTTTAAGAGCGGGCATCGTCCTGTTTGACGGGGACGAGGTCGATGACAGCGGATTGACTCCCACAGGGGGAACCATTGTAATCAACCGCGGCGTCAAGGTGACCGTCGTTGCGGTCACAGGAAAAACAGCGGTCATCAATGTTTACGGTACGGTCGCCGACGCGCTTCATAAGGCAGGCGTCACCATCACCCCCGAAAACAAGCACAACTATAAACTGGATACTCCCGTTTTTGATGAAATGACCGTTCAGGTATACAACCGTTACCATGTCACCGTTGTATATGACGATAAGGAAAAAACGTCTTTTATTGCGGGAAGAACGGTCGCCGACGCCTTGAAGGTCATGGGCGTGAAGTATGACGGGAACGACTACACAAAACCGTCGTTGACCACTAAACTGACCGAGGGCATGACCGTAACGCTGTACCGCGTCACGGAAAAAACCGTGACCGAAATCGTCAGAATCCCCCATGGAACCGTTACAAAGAAATCGTCGTCAATGTATGTGTACCAGACAGAGGTGCAGACGCAGGGTGAAGACGGCGAAAAGAGAGTGACCAGCGAACGTGTCTACATCAACGGCGAGCTGCGGGATAAAAAGATACTCAGGACGGTTATCTTAAAGGACCCGATTGACAAGGTCGTCGTCAAGGGCACTAAAGCCGTCAAGAATGTATCGTCGAACCTCCGTATCTCGGCGACGGGCACCATCAGTGAAATGGCGTTGCCGTCCAGATTCACCGTCGGCGCCAATGGGCTGCCCGTAAACTACAGGAAGTCCATCAGAGCCAAAGCCACC
>CAYYFY010000383.1:0-2312 GCA_964471035.1 uncultured Eubacteriales bacterium | reverse complement strand
GATTTGTAAACATTTTGAATATCGGTTTCGTTAGGGCACCCGAAAAAGACAAAATAACGGGTATTTTCGTCAGACGGCTTATAAAAATGGCAGATAAAAAAGGTTTTTTTCGTTTCCTCAATATAAGAGGAGAAGATGAAACCATTAAAATGCTCATTTTCTATCGGCATACTATAGAAATTAAGCGGCGACATTTCGGCTGTGATAGCTCTTGCGCACAGAATATGGTAATTAAAAAGAGACTGATACTTATCCGTCAGGTCAAAGCCGTCGAAAAAACCATTATGGGCGTACATCATCTTATCAAAAGCGTATGCACTGATTTTAGGGGAACCGTATACGCGAATGAATTCGCTGTTCAGTTTATCAAATTCTTCCGGGTTATTCGCGGCAAATTCAGAATCCAGATCGCTTAGTCCCCAATCCTCTTGAACCTGAGGGGCGGTGATACTGAAATTAGCGCCTTTTACATTGCCAGAAGCCTTTGCGCCGTCCGAATCATGCTGAATTGGCTCGAAGCTGTCCGGTATCATCAGAGACATGCCGTACATTTCCACTTTATGAAAGTCTTTGTCGGCTTTTAGATTGCCGTAAACGTATTCATTGATGACAGGTTCTTGATAATCCCAAAGCTTTATTTTGGTGTAGCAGAAATATTTCAAGCCGGGAAGAACGGCGTTGACTATAAGGGGCAAAAGGAGAATCACCGCAAAAATCGGTAAGACGATCTTCAGTGCTTTTTTCATAAATATTCTCCGTCAATTCAGCTTGTGAATAAATAACCCGCTAAGAAGCTTCGGCTCGAACCAAGTCGATTTCGGGGGCATGACCTCTCCGGCGTCGGCGATGGCCATTAAGTCCTCGAGAGTCGTCGGGAACATCGAGAACGCGAGGCGCATGCCGCCGTCTACGCGGCGCTCAAGCTCACTTAAACCGCGGATGCCGCCGACAAAGTCGATGCGCCTGTCGGTACGCGGGTCGCTAATGCCGAGAATCGGGGCGATAAGGTTATTTTGAAGGATGGAAACGTCAAGACGGGCGACCGGATCGTTTTCGTCGAAGGTGCCTGTTTTGGCTTCAAGGGCGTACCATTTGCCCGACAGGTACAGTCCGAACGCGTGCTTTTTGTCCGGTTTGTATGATCCTTCGCCGATGTAGGGGAGTACCCTGAACTTCTCCGATACGGCGGCGAAAAACGCTTCCTCGGAAAGGTCGTTCAAATCGGCTATGACGCGGTTATAATCCATGATGGCGAGGCTCTCGGCGGGGAACAGCACGGATAAAAAGAAGTTGAACTCCTCGTCGCCGGTGTAGGCGGGGTTCGTTTCGCGGCGCATTTTGGCGACGTTGACCGCCGAGGCGCAGCGGTGGTGCCCGTCGGCGATATAGAACGCCTCTACCGCGGCAAACGCTTCACTGAGAAAATCGCAGACGCTTCTGTCGTCAATGACCCAGACGGTCTGGGCGACGTCGCCGTCGGAAAGAAAATCATAGACCGGCTCGTGTTCGTCCTGCCATTTTTGAAGTACGGCGCTTACACCGGCGCGCTCCTTGTAGCAGAGGAAGATGGGGCCGGTATTGGCGTCGCACGCGTCGACGTGGCGGATGCGGTCCGCCTCCTTGTCGGCGCGGGTGAACTCGTGCTTTTTGATGACGTTGTTCAGGTAATCATCGACCGACGCGCAGCCGACAAGCCCCACTTGCGCCCTGCCGTCCATTACCTGGCGGTAGATATAGAAGCAAGGCGCGTCGTCCTGCTTGCAGACGCCGTTGCGCGAAAGCTTTTTTAAGTTTTCGCTTGCCTTTGTGTAGACGCTATCGTCATAGAGATATGTATTCGCGGGGAGATCTATTTCCGCCTTATCGACGTGCAGAAACGACAGGGGATTATCCTTTACCATTTCGCGCGCCTCGTCGCTGTTCATGACGTCGTAGGGGAGAGCAGCGACTTTAGCCGCGTGTTCCTTAAGGGGTCTGACTGCCGAAAACGGTCTGTATACCGCCAAATTTATCACTCTTTCATACTGGTTTTTGCATAACCTTAACATAGTCTATTATAAATTCTGTTTCAAAGCCGGGCTGCTCGGAAAATTCCTTCGGGGGTTCAAGGGAGATAATAACGTACTCGGGCGCTTTGGAAACGCCGTCGGCAAACGTACTGCGGTCGCATTCGACGCCGTTGATATAGAAAATATACTCTTCGGGCGTCCACTCAAGGCTGTAGGTGTTGTATTGATTATAAATATCGTCCGCCTTGTAGCTGGTGGCGCTTTTGGCAAGATATACGTATTCGGGGCTGGCGAAAATGCCTA
>CAYYFY010000382.1:0-2338 GCA_964471035.1 uncultured Eubacteriales bacterium | reverse complement strand
GCTGCCCGACGAGGTCGTGCCGACAGCCTGCGTATCGCTTACCGCCGCGGTAGCGGAGCTTGAGTCAATCGCCTGCGTTTCGGCATTTGTCACCACGGCGTTTGTTACCGGAGCGGTCGAATCGGGTACAACGGTTTTACCGCCGCCGTCTTTGGCGGCTCTGAGCGCGGAAATCGCCGTAAGGGAAACGACATTGCTCGTCACAATCGTAAAGACGAGCGCAATCGCCATTGCGATAACCGCCACTTGTAGCCATTTTTCTTTCATGAATCTGTTTACCCCTTTCAATCATAAAGGACCTTAAAATGTGCAACCCAAAACCTTCGGGCACTCACAAAGCTATATTACAATAACCGTCAAAATAAGTCAAGCGTTTTCGTTATTTTCTGGCAGTTTTTTAATGAGGGAATGTATTCCGGTATGCTTATATTTTCCCGACATTCCAGATATTTTTCGCGTATTCCGCAATGGCTCTGTCCGCCGAGAAACATCCGGCGCGCGCGATATTAATCAGCGACATCCTGTCCCAGCGGTTTTTATCGCCCCACGCCTCCTGCGCTTTTCGCTGCGCCAGACGGTAATCGGCGAAATCCGCGAGCACCATATAGGGATCGTGATGAATGATCGTACCGCTGATGTCGGTGAAATTCTTCCCGTTAATGCCGTGCGATATATAGTCGATGACCTTGTGAAGCTCGGCGTTGTTCTGGTAACAGCTCATCGGCGAATAGCCGGACTGCCAGAGCTGCGCCGCCTCCTTAGCGGTCATGCCGAACAGAAACATATTTTCGTCGCCGACCGTCTCGTGGATTTCGACATTGGCGCCGTCTAAGGTGCCTATCGTCACCGCGCCGTTGATCATGAGCTTCATGTTGCCCGTGCCGCTGGCCTCCTTGCCGGCAAGGGAAATCTGCTCGCTCAGGTCCGCGGTGGGCATCAGAAGCTCCGCCTGTGTGACGTTATAGTCCTCGACATAGACAATTTTTATCCTGTCCTTTACGTCGGGATCGTTGTTGATGAGATCGGCAACGGCGAGGATGAACGAAATGATGCGCTGGGCGACAAAATAGCCGGGGGCGGCTTTCGCGCCGAAGATGTAGGTATGCGGGGCAATATCACACGTCGGATCTTCTTTCAGAGCAAGATATTGCGCGACGATCTGCAATGCGTTAAGGTGCTGGCGCTTGTACTCGTGCAGGCGCTTGACCTGCACATCGAAGATCGACGAGGTGTCGAGCGCGATACCGGTCTTTTTATAAACGGCGGCGGCGAACGCTTCCTTATTTTCCGTTTTGATGGCGCGTAATTTTTGGAGTACGGCGCTGTCGTCCGCGTATTCCTCAAGCTTTTTAAGCTCCGAGGCGTCGAGGATAAAGCCGGAGCCGATTAACTCCTTCAAAAATTCGGTAAGCTTCGGGTTTGCTTGACAGAGCCAGCGCCTGTGGGCGATGCCGTTGGTGACGTTTATAAATTTATCGGGGGTCAGCTTGTAGAAATCGTTGAACAGGCTGTCCTTTAGTATTTGGCTGTGCAGCGCCGAAACGCCGTTGACGCTGTGGCAAGCGGCGACGCAGAGATTGGCCATGCGCACCGCGCCGCCCGAGACGACCGCCGTCCGCTCGACGCAAGCAGAGTCATGAGAAGCTTCCCAGACAAAGGCGCGCAGGCGGTTGTCAATTTCCTTTATAATCTGATATACGCGCGGGAGCAGTCGTTTGACCAACTCCTCGCTCCAGCACTCAAGCGCCTCGGAGAGAACCGTGTGGTTCGTATAGGCGACGGTGTTTGTCACCATACGCCACGCGTCGTCCCAGTTGTAGCCGCACTCGTCGAGCAGAATACGCATAAGCTCGGGGATCGCCATGGTCGGGTGGGTGTCGTTGATGTGTATGGCGACCTTTTCGGACAGATTGTCGAGCGTGCCGAACTCCTGCAGATGATGGCGTACAATATCCTGCACCGACGCCGAAACGAGGAAATACTGCTGGCGCAGCCTTAAAGATTTACCCTCGGGATGATTGTCCGACGGGTAGAGCACCTTGCTGATAACCTCGGCCATCGCCTGCCGCTCCATGGAGCGCACATAGTCGCCCTGATTGAACAGGCGCATATCGAAGCCCGGCGCTTTGGCGCTCCAGAGCCTTAAGACGGCGACGCCCTTGCCGTTCTTGCCCGAAACAAACATATCGTAGGGCACCGCGCGGATGACCGTGGCGTTTTTGGTCTCGACGTGGTGGTACTGCTCGTCCCAGCTTTCAACCAGCTCGCCCTCAAAGCTTATATCGACGCCGCTCGACTCGCGCGGGGACAGCCACACCTCGCCGCCGGGGAGCCAGTA
>CAYYFY010000381.1:0-2352 GCA_964471035.1 uncultured Eubacteriales bacterium | reverse complement strand
GCATGGCCGCCTTGTACATTTTTTTGGAGGCGGCAAAGGTATAGGGAAAAAAGAAGGCAATAATGTTGAAGACGATTTTTTTGCCCGTCTCCTCAAGATACACAAACCGCGGAATGTACATCCTCGCCGCTTTTCCGAGAAACGTTTTATACTGACCGGCGGTGATGCCGCCGATATCCTTGTCCTCCCTGACCTCCTCGCCCTTAAAAAAGCCGTAGGCGGCAGCGGGCGAATACTCGTCGGACGCCTGTGACGCATAAGGCTTGTCCTCGCCGTCTACCGCTGGCGCAGACGGCTTCTCCGTCTTTTTCTCACGGGGTTTTTCAGCCCCATAATAGCTGTAACCCTCTTTATGCCGCGCGCTGTTGGCGCAGTAGCCTGTTTCGGCATAGCACGCCCTGTGATGGGGCGTGCCGCAATCGGGGCAGACGACGACGTCACTGTCGGGCGCGAAGGGCTGTCCGCATACGGGACATTTTTGATCGGTGTATTCCATTGATTCATCCTACCTTTAAACGAATATCATTATTGTACTAAATAGTTTGTAAAAATACAACGTTTTTTCAATTTTCTTTCTTCAATATTTTACACTTGACATCTTACCCTCTGCTGTTTACAATCTAGGGTACGCGGCAGTGCCGTGTTACACCACTGTGAGGATACTATATATGATATACCTGCTCGGCATCGACATCGGCTCTACGACGGCCAAGGCTGTCCTGACCGGGGATGGTCGGACAATCTATACCGCCTATGAGCGCCACTATTCGAGGGCGCGCGACACGCTGCTCTCTATGCTGTCGGCCATCCGCGAAAAATGCGGTGATATTCCGTTATGCGCCGCCGTATCCGGCTCGGCGGGTCTTGGTCTGTCCGAAAGCGCGGGACTGCCGTTCGTACAGGAGGTCTTTGCCGCCGGCGAGCTGATAAAAACGCGCGAGCCCGACACGGCGTGCGTCATTGAGCTCGGAGGCGAGGACGCCAAGATCATCTTTTTTGAGGGAGGTCTCGACGAGCGCATGAACGGCACCTGCGCGGGCGGCACGGGGGCGTTTATCGACCAGATGGCGACGCTTTTAAACGTGTCGGTCGAGGAGCTTGACGCGCTCAGCCTCAAGGCGACGCAGCTGTACCCGATCGCTTCGCGGTGCGGCGTATTCGCCAAGACCGACATCCAGCCGCTCTTAAATCAGGGGGCCGCCAAGGCCGACATCGCGGCGAGTATCTACCAGTCGGTGGTCAACCAGACAGTAGCGGGCCTTGCCAGAGGGCGCAAAATCACCGGAAAAGTATTGTTTTTGGGCGGACCTCTGCACTATTGTCTGGGCTTACGCGAATCGTTTAAAAAGACGCTGAAGCTCTCGGACGACAACGCGCTGTTTCCCGATTACGGACGGTTCGCCGTCGCCGAGGGCGCGGTTCTCTTTGCTATGAAAACGGGAAGGGAAACGACGCTTGACCTGCTTATCGACGCCGTTAAGACCGGAAAGCCGACCGCGCGGTCAATTCAGCTGCTGCCGCCGCTCTTTGAGAATAAGGACGACTACCGCGCCTTTTCGGAGCGCCATGCCAAGGCATCCGTGCTGACGGCGGACATCGCTTCAGGCACCGGCAAGGCGTATTTAGGGATAGACTGCGGCAGCACCACGACAAAGCTGCTGCTGCTCTCGGAAAACAAAGAAATCCTCTACACCTATTACGCCTCCAACCTCGGCGATCCGGTCTCGGTCATCCGCGAGCAGCTCGCCGCCGTCTACAGTCTCTGCAAGAGGGGCTTAACCATCGCGGGCAGCGCCGTGACGGGCTACGGCGAAGCTCTTGTCAAAGAGGCGTTCGGGGTGGATCTGGGGCTTGTCGAGACCATCGCCCACTATACGGCGGCGAAATTCTTTTTGCCCGCGGTCGATTTTATCCTCGACATCGGCGGTCAGGACATCAAGTGCTTTAAGATTAAAAACGGCGCCATCGACAGCATCCTGCTCAACGAAGCCTGTTCCTCGGGGTGCGGCTCGTTTCTCGAGACCTTCGCCAAATCCATGGGCTGTACCGCCGAAGAGTTCGCCAAGAAGGGGCTGTTCGCCAAGGCGCCGGTCAATCTCGGCAGCCGGTGTACGGTCTTTATGAACTCCTCGGTCAAGCAGGCGCAGAAGGATGGCGCGACGGAGGAGGACATTTCGGCGGGACTCTCGATAAGCGTCGTTAAAAATGCCGTGTACAAGGTCATACGCGCCGGAAACGCCGACGAGCTCGGCGACAATATTGTCGTGCAGGGCGGCACCTTTTTGAGCGACGCGGTGCTGCGCGCCTTTGAGCAGGAGCTCAAAAAAAACGTCATACGTCCGTCGATTGCCG
>CAYYFY010000380.1:0-2353 GCA_964471035.1 uncultured Eubacteriales bacterium | reverse complement strand
TGCCTGACCAATCCCGACGTGTATCGTATTATTATTGACGCTCTGCGATAAAAGCTTAAAAATGACCCAAAAAACAATATTGTTTCGGTTTCTATCAGCGACAGAGACGGTGCCTGTAAGTGTGCCGCCTGCAAAAAAATCGACGACGCGGCAGAAGCGCATTCCGGCTCTCTCGTGCTGTTGCTCAACAAGCTCGCCGAGGCGCTCCAAAAGGATTTTCCGGATGTCGTCGTAGGTACATTAGCCTATCTTCATGAGCGAAAACCGCCGAAAGGTATCATCCCGCGTAAAAATGTCTGTATCTGGCTCTGCGCTATTGAATGCTGCTACGCCCACCCGCTCGACAAGTGCGTTGACGTCTACGGTCCCCGCGCCGGGTCGCGCAGCTTTCCCGACGACCTTAAGGGTTGGGGGGATATTACAGAGCTTTTATTTGTTTGGGACTACGTCAATAATTTCGCGCATTTTATGCAGCACCACCCGAATTTTCAAGTCTTGCAGCCTAATTTGCAATTTTTGCGGGACGCCCGTGTGCGCGGCGTTTTTGAGCAGGGACACGCCGACTGTACAGGGGGAAGCCCCGCGCTCAACGAACTGCGCTTCTATCTTCTGTCGAAGCTTTTATGGAATCCCGACTGTGATATTGAAGCGCATAAACGCGATTTTCTCGAGGGCTATTACGGCGCCGCCGCTAAGGATGTCGCTGATTTTATCATTGTATTTGAGGAACGCCTTGCCTGCGGCGATATTCATTTCGGCATCTCCGCGCCGCCCAACGACGATTTCCTTGATAAGGATACCTTGGACAAAGCACAGAAAACGCTTGACAGCGCCGCCTTTAAGGTTAAGGGTATCAAAAAGCTCGAGGAAAGACTTAAGCGTCTACAGCTTCTGCTCGACTATCCGCGTCTAAGCCTGAAGGTCGCCGACGGCAGCGCGTCAAGGGACGAGATTCACGGTTTTTTTAACGAGGTCACCCGCCTCGGATATGATCGCATCGAGGAGGGAATGCCCCTTCCTGACAGGCGGCGCTACGTTCTCGAAATGGGCAGGGTGAACAATTTGGTAGGCGATTATTTCCGCGAAAAAGCGTTCAACAGCAAAAATAACAACATTCCTTGCAGGTAATTTTTTCCAATTATTTTTTTCTATAAAAAAATGCGCCGTAAATTTCGGCGCATTTTGTATTTTTATAAAAAATGTATTCATTTATTTGAGCGCAGCGCGGATAATTTTGCCCGATGTGGTCTTGGGAAGTGCGTCGGTATACTCGACGACGCGCGGATATTTATAGGGCGCTGTGTTCTCGCGCACATATTGCTGTAGCTCTTTTGTCAGCGCCTCGCTCTGCGTAAAGCCGTCCTTGAGGACGATGACCGCGCAGATGATCTGCCCGCGCATTTCATCGGGACGTCCGATAATCGCGCTCTCTTTAACCGCCGGATGGGTGTTGAGCACGCTCTCGATCTCAAACGGACCGATCCGGTAGCCGGAGGATTTGATCATATCGTCGTTGCGCCCGACATACCAGTAATAGCCGCTTTCGTCCGTATAGGCGATGTCGCCGGTATGGTAGACGCCGTCCCTTAACGGATCGAGTATCTCGCCGTTGACACTGTAGGCGGTGAGCAGACCGACCTGCCGTTTTTTCTCCGTAAAAATTACAACCTCGCCATGCTCGCCCTGCGCGCAGAGCTGTCCCTCGGGGTTTATAAGACCGACCTTGTACAGCGGCGACGGCTTGCCCATCGAGGACGGACGAACCTCCAGCCATTCAAAGCTGCAGGTAATAGGCGTCCCCTCGCTTTGACCGTAGCCCTCGTGAATGAGATGTCCCGTGATATTGTAAAATGCCGTGTTGACCTCGCCGGAAAGCGGCTCGCCCGCCGTCGAGAACCACCGGATCGTTTCCACATCGCTTTTCTTGAGTCCCGCGTGGAGCAGAAAGCGGTACATCGTGGGTGGAATGCACAGCGAAGTCGGCTTGTATTTCGCCGTAATCTTCAAGAAATTAACCGCGTCAAAGCGCTGTGGATCGTAGGCTAAAATGGCGCTGCCGCAAATCCATTGACCGTAGATGTTGCCCCAGCCGAACTTTGCCCAACCGCTGTCGGCCTGCGTCAGATGCAGCCCGTTGTTCTGCACGCGCTGCATATACCGCGCGGTGATGATATGTCCGAGCGGATACGTCCTGTCATGAATAGCCATTTTCGGGTAGCCGGTCGTCCCAGAGGTGAAGTAGACGACCATCTCATCATCGTTAGAAAGACCGCTGTACACGTCATATTCGCCGTACTTTTCAAAGTTATCGTTGAAGCCCTCGTAGACCCTCTGCGCGCTTGTATCGTCGACG
>CAYYFY010000379.1:0-2364 GCA_964471035.1 uncultured Eubacteriales bacterium | reverse complement strand
CTGAGCGTCTCTTTCGGCAAAATCTCCACAGCTGCCGAAAACGGCGATAAATCGTCTGTAAAAAGAGAAACCGATAGTATCGAATTGAAATTCATAACCATGAAAAAGACGCTCTGCGTCTTTTCCGATCACGAATGGACGGAGGAAATCGACGTCTATATTTCCACGATCAAAAACATGGACGACTTCGAGGAAATCAAAAAAGCTTGCGGCAACAGCGACGCGGTGCTCACGCATATCATCGAGGCATGCAAGCCCTCCCTACCGAATATATTCTAAAGATTCGCGCGCGGGCATTGATTTTTTTACGCGGATATTGTAGAATAGTCAAAAGGGGTTGATGGTATGCAATGGGTATGGCTGGCGCTGCTCGTGATTTTTGTCATTACCGAGATCATCACGGTGCAGATCGTCACCATTTGGTTTGCTCTGGGCGCTTTAGCGGCGCTTATTACGTCGCTGGTTACGGATAACCTCATCATTCAGATTGCCGTTATGCTGCTGGTATCGGTTGTGTCGCTGCTCGGTACGCGCCCGTTTGTCAAAAAGCTGATGAAAAATAAAATCCAGCCGACAAACGCGGATATGTACATAGGACAAGAGGGTATCGTCACCGAGGAGATCAATAACCTGCACGGCACCGGCAGCGCGAAAATACGCGGGTCGGTCTGGACGGCGCGTTCTTCGGACGACACAATCACCATTCCAAAGGACACGAAAGTCACCGTCGATACTATCCAGGGTGTAAAAGCGATTGTCCATGTTTCTGAATAGTTATGGAATGCATTTATAATTCGAACCGAGGGTTTCCTTTCAATCTAACATCTAATATCTAAAGTCTAAAATCTAAATTCGGAGGTAACGGTATGTTGTCATTTATTTCACTCTTTTCCCTTCTCCCCTTGGAAATCAGACCAGAAGCTCTCATCGGTATCCTCGTTCCCATCGTGATCATCATTTTGCTGATCGGTCTTTCCGTCAAAATTGTTCCGCAGTCCAAGGCTTACGTTCTTGAACGGCTCGGCGCGTACACCGAAACGTGGCAGACCGGCATCCATTTCAAGATCCCGTTCATTGAGCGGATTGCCAAAGCGGTCTCCCTGAAGGAGCAGGTCGTTGATTTCCCGCCCCAGCCGGTCATCACCAAGGACAACGTCACCATGCAGATCGATACCGTCGTCTTTTTCCAGATCACCGATCCGAAGCTGTTTGCCTACGGCGTCGAGTATCCGATCTCCGCTATTGAAAACCTGACGGCAACCACGCTTCGTAACATCATCGGCGATATGGAGCTTGACCATACGCTCACCTCGCGCGACACCATCAACGCGCGCATCCGCGGCATTCTTGACGACGCTACTGACTCGTGGGGCATCAAGGTCAACCGCGTGGAGCTGAAAAACATCCTGCCGCCCCGTGAAATTCAAGAAGCTATGGAGAAGCAGATGAAGGCCGAGCGCGAACGCCGCGAATCCATTTTGCGCGCCGAAGGCGAAAAAGCCAGCGCCGTCCTTGTCGCGGAGGGTAAAAAAGAGGCGCAGATACTCAACGCCGAAGGCGACAAGACCGCCGCGATTTTACGCGCCGAAGCCGTCAAGGAGACAAAAATCCGTGAAGCGGAGGGTGAAGCGCTCGCTATCGTCTCCATTCAACAGGCGCAAAGCGAGGGCATCAAGATGATCAACAGCGCCGCCCCGTCCGACGGCTATATCTCCTTAAAGAGCCTTGAAACCTTTATCAAAGCCGCCGACGGCAAGGCGACAAAGATCATCATTCCCTCCCAGCTGCAGTCGCTCGCCGGTCTTGCCGCGGGCATAAAAGAGACGCTTACGGGAATGCCCCAAGAGTAAACAGACTCTGAACAAAGTGTAAATTTCTGTCTCAATTTAATTTTATACTTGTCAAAATGAAAAAAATGGTATATGATATTCCCGTTGTCTACAGCCCGCAATAATAAAAAACGCAGTAAAGGATGTTCAAGATGCCTAACAACCCCCAAAAGTCAAGCGCGGAGGCCTACCGTGAGCGCCGGAAGAAACAGATCTCCCGCGCCGCCAAAAAAAGCTCGAAAAAATCGGCGGCTTCCGAAAAAATCGTCAGAATCGTCGTCACATGCCTCGCTCTCGTCATAGCGCTGAGTGCCGTAACCTTTTTAGCGGGAAGCCTTTCCGTCGGTCTTTTTGGTTTTCCCCAGCGGATGATCACCGTCGCTACTGTCGGCGATTATAAGATTTCCGCCGCCGAATTCAATTACTACTACAGTGTTCTGATGAACAATCAGATCGGTACAACCAAGCAAATCGAGGAACAGTACGCTACCTCCTACGGCGAGGGCATTGGTAAATCCTCTACCGGTTATGATAC
>CAYYFY010000378.1:0-2372 GCA_964471035.1 uncultured Eubacteriales bacterium | reverse complement strand
GGCTTTTTAGCCGTGTATCCTTTGCGTTCTGCTTTCCGGATACGTATGAAATCGGTATGTCGCATCTGGGAATGAAGATTTTATACGGTCTTATTAACGCCGACGACGACGCACTGTGCGAACGTGTTTTCGCCCCCGCGTCCGATATGGAAGCGCTGCTGCGCGAAAGGGGGCTTCCGCTCTTTTCGCTTGAAACACGAAAACCGCTCAGCGAGTTCGACATCATCGGCTTTACACTCCAGTACGAGCTGTCGTATACCAATGTGCTCAATATGCTTGATTTGGCGGGAATCCCGCTGCGCGCGAGTGAGCGCGCGGCTGCTTTTCCGCTCGTGATCGCCGGAGGACCCTGCGTTTGTAGTCCCGAGCCTCTCGCCGAATTTTTCGACGCCTTTGTCCTCGGGGAAGGGGAGGAGGTCACGCTTGAGCTGATCGAGGCGGTACGCGTTCATAAGGAGAAAAAATCGGACAGGCAGGAGCTTCTTAAAGCACTCGCGCAAATTTCGGGCGTCTATGTGCCCTCCCTCTATGAGGTCTCCTATCATGAGGACGGCACCGTTAAAAGTATAACCGCGGCAGAGGGCGTACCAGAAAAAGTCACTAAGCGCGTTGTCGCCGATCTCGACAAGGTGTTCTATCCCGAAAGCTTTGCCGTGCCGTTTATAGAGATTGTCCACGACAGGGCTGTGCATGAGATTTTTCGCGGCTGCATCAGAGGCTGCCGCTTTTGTCAGGCAGGCTTCATCTACCGTCCGGCGCGCGAAAAAAGCGTTGACACCGTCAGCCGCCAGAGCAGAAAGCTCTGCGGCACGACCGGCTACGACGAGCTGTCGCTCTGCTCGCTGTCGAGCAGCGACTATACAAAAATCAACGAGCTGCTCACCGAGCTGCTCAGCTGGACAGCCGATAAACACATCAACATCGCTCTGCCGTCCTTGCGGATCGACGGCTTCTCCGAGGAGCTGACTGAAAAGCTGAAAAGCGTGCGCCGCGCGGGACTGACCTTTGCGCCCGAGGCGGGGACGCAGCGCCTGCGCGACGTCATCAATAAAAACGTCACCGAAGAGGAGGTGTTAAACACCTCCCGTAAAGCGTTTGAGGGCGGCTGGAACAGCGTCAAGCTCTATTTTATGCTGGGACTGCCCACCGAAACCGAAGACGATATAGTGGGCATCGCCGCGCTGTCTCAAATGGTGGTTGATGAGTTTTATAAGAATCCGGACAAGCCTAAGGGTAAAAGCGTTGCTGTCAGCGTCAGCGCATCAACCTTTGTGCCGAAAGCCTTCACGCCGTTCCAGTGGGAGGCGCAGGACACCTCTGAGAGCATTTTACAAAAACAGAAGCTGCTGAGAAGCATCGTAAAGACGCGCAAGGTCACTGTAAGCGTCCACGGGACGGGCATGAGCCTGATTGAAGCCGTGCTCGCGCGCGGCGACCGTCGGCTTTCCGCCGTCTTAGAAAAGGCGTACCGCTCCGGCTGCGTATTCGACAGCTGGGACGATTCCTTTGATCTTCAAAAGTGGCTTGAGGCGTTTGAAAGCTCGAATTTAGATCCCGCGTTTTACAGTAGCCGCGTCCGCTCATATGAGGAAATATTACCTTGGGATCATCTGGATTACGGTGTGAGCAAGGATTACCTCATCCGTGAAAGCGAAAACGCGCGTGCGGGCTTGCCTACTAAAAACTGTCGGGAACAGTGTTCCGGCTGCGGGGCTGACGCCCTGTGCGGAGGTGTCTGCGATGAGAACCGTTAGAGTCTGGTTTACGAAGACCGGCAGCGCGCGTTTTATATCCCACCTCGATCTGATGCGTTGTTTTACGCGCGCGCTTCGCAAAACGGATATTGCTTTGTGGTATACCGAAGGCTACAATCCGCGTCTGCATATGGTGTTCACGCTCTCGTTGCCGCTGGGCGTCGAGGGATTGAAGGAATCCTTTGACTTGCGTGTTCTGAGCGACGAGTCAAACGAAGAGCTTCTGATTAAGCTTGCCGCTGTTTCTTTCAAAGGTTTGCTGTTCACGGTCGTTACAGACCCTTCGCACAAGCCGGCCGAGGTCGCTTTCGCCCGTTACGCGGCGACGCTCTGTAACGCTACCGACGGTCTCGCGGCGATTTTGAACGCCGCCATAGACGAAAGGTCACTGTCCGTGGTCAAGAAAAATAAAAAAGGCGTTGAAAGGCAAATTGCGATTTCAGAAGTACTAAGTGACTTTACGGCGATACAGGACGATAATGCCGTCCGTATTCTCTTTACGCTTCCGGCAGGAAACGAGGACAGCATCAGTCCGCTTTTATTTTTAAGCGCTCTTTTCGAAAAGACAAAAACCGATCTTTTTGACTGCCGTATCGTTCGGGAAAAACTGCTTCTTTC
>CAYYFY010000377.1:0-2390 GCA_964471035.1 uncultured Eubacteriales bacterium | reverse complement strand
GGCTATCGTGCTGCTGCTGCTTCTGGCTGTGGTGCCCGTCGTCTATTTAGCGGTCGTCGCCGGACGGAAAATGGATAACGTCTTAAAACTGGCGCCGACCGATAAAATCCCGTTTCTGTTTCATTTTCTGCTGTCCGCGGGTCTGACGGCGGGTCTGTTCGCGTTGATTGCGATTCTCGTATCCTTTGAGTTCAACAACGTCTTTTACGATACCTCGCTCTATATCATCCTGTCGGCGATCTATTCGGCTGTTCCGGCGGCGGTGGGCATCCTGTTCGCTTTGACGGTCCTTGTCAATCTTGAGCTGCTGCTCTCCCTCGTGCGCCTGCTCAAAGCCGGACAGTTCTACCGCAACACGCTTCTGCGGTATCTCATCAACGGGTTCAGGCGTATGATACGCATTATGCTTTTTCCCTTCACCACGACACTCAAAAAGCGGGTTGTATTCAGCATTATCGGGTTTATTCTTATAAACGGCTTGATGGCTATTCTGCTGGGAGCCCTCCTGAATAGCTACGAAAACGATTTGGTGTTGTTCCCGTTTATCCTGCTGGTTATATTTGACGCCGTTGTACTGCGCACAGCCTTTCTGTACGCCAAGGGTATTCACGCCATTACCGGCGCGGCCGCTGAAATGAAGGCGGGAAATTACGATGTCACCATAGAGAGCAAGAACATGCCCAAGCCCCTGCGTAAGACAGCGCTCGATCTTATGACTATCCGCGACAGCATCCAATTGGCTGTCAACGAGCGGCTCAAGGGCGAGCGCATGAAAACCGAACTGATCACCAACGTCTCTCACGACCTCAAAACACCCCTGACCTCGATTATCAATTATGTTGACCTGCTGAAAAAGGGCGGTTCCGACAACGAGGAAGCAGAAAAATATCTTGAAGTACTCGATGAAAAGTCAAAGCGTCTAAAACATCTCATCGAAGACCTCACCGAGGCGAGCAAAGCTTCCACGGGCAATATAAAAATCAATCCTGTGCCCGTCGATCTGTGCGAGCTGACCGTTCAGGCGCTCGGCGAGCATGACGATTTGCTCGAGGAAAACGGGCTTGAGGCGGTTTTAACCACCGAGGATACCCACCCCATCATTTACGCCGACAGCCAGCACACCTGGCGCATCATCGACAACCTGTTTTCCAATGTCCGCAAATACGCCCAGACCGGCACGCGCGTCTATATCGACGTCTATACCGAAAACGGGTACGGCGTTTTCTCCATGAAAAATATCAGCCGCACGCCGCTCAATATGCCCGTCAGCGAGCTGACCGAGCGCTTCGTGCGCGGCGACACAGCCCGCGGCGGCGACGGCTCGGGACTCGGGTTGTCCATCGCGCAGAGCCTGTGCGAGCTCCAGCGCGGCAGGTTTGTTCTCGCCATCGACGGCGATTTGTTCAAGGCCAGCGTCAAACTGCCGCTGTACGAGGAAAAACCCGCGTCACTGTGACGATAAAACAAAAAAAGGCAGTCCCGCCGCGAATGACGGGACTGCTTTTTTGGCATATATTATTATTCTATTTTTCTATGAGCGTTTCGCCGATGAAGTCCGGCAGCGTCGGCCACGACCCGCAGACGCTCATATCCTCGTGACTGATCCGGTACACCGCGCCGTCTTTCAGGATAAAGCAATCCCCGTCTATGGCTTTGGCGATCACAATGCCTTCGATTTTTTCCGCAAGCAGTTCTTCTTTTTGCAGCCCATCGGTGTATTCCTCCGTCTCCTTTAGGGCGTCTGTGTAGGCTAACAGAGTTGTTTCATCGTTCAGAAGGATTTCGGAGCCGATTTTATAATAGGGTAAAAGGGGAGCGAAGGGCGTATCCGCAAGCGGGCTTTGCGCCGCGGCGGACAGCGGCTTTTGAAAATCCTCCGGATTCTCTCTTTTTATCCGCCGCATTAGGGATAGAGCCTCTTTTTCGGAGACCGAACGGACGGGCATTTCCTTTTTTAAAAACGCCTTATACTGTGATCCAATGGCTTTCAGACTCTCCTGTTCCGGATATCGGAGCGTCATACCGTTTAGTAAGCTGTACTCCGCCGGTATGGTATCCGATACAATGAGGGGCGACAGATTTTCAGGGCGCAGGATGCCCTCGGACAAAAGCACCGCGGCGGCGTTTTCACGGATAAGCAGCTCCTGACGATGGTAATCGTCGGTGTTATAGGATAGGTAAGCGAAATCTGAATCGGGCATCAGCGCCGGTTCAACGGCGAACGGCAGGAATATATTGAGATCATAGAAAATTTCTGAAAGCGCCGGTAGATAACCGCCCGCGGCGTTTAGTCTCCGGCGGATTGCGGCAATTTCTTTAAGAGTCTTGAATTTTCTTGAACGGCCGCCTCCGTCGTAACCGAGACCGTCGTCACACCCGAAGCGTGTGAC
>CAYYFY010000376.1:0-2434 GCA_964471035.1 uncultured Eubacteriales bacterium | reverse complement strand
GTTTGTTGAACCAGCCGCGCAAGTTTCCGCCGAAAAACGCGCGCAGTATCCCGAGGCGTTTGAAAAGATGCTCTGCAAGGGCAACATATCCGTCGCGCCGCTCATAAAAAGCGGAGCGCTCGGTCACTGCGACGTAAAATTCCTGCGCCGCGGAACATATGACGAATACCGCGAGCAGCTCAAAGGCAGAGGCGCCAACCTCAACCAGATCAAACCCCTCAAGGTGATTGACACCGACGAAAAAAAGGACTTCTTTTTCTCCCGTGTGACCGAGGAAAGCGTGTTATGACGACGAAAAGCGGCAGGATACCCTGTGAAATGTACGACAAAGTGAACTTCATGTGCCGCAAATTCATGGACAGGATGGCGCGCTTTGAACTGGATTACGGTTTTATAATTGACGCCGAAGCCTTCAAAGCCGTGACCGCCGGTCTTTTTGAAAAAGCGCCCGTTTTCCGTTCGGCGGTTAATAATCACCCGATCGCGCCCTACTGGCGCGTGATGGAATATCATATTGACGACGCCGTCACCGCTCAGACGCCGGAAAACCTTTTAGCGGCTAAGGAAGCCTTTTTTACACAGGAGATTCCGACAGACGGTCCCGTTCAACTTAAAATGGCGTTATTCTACGACGAGGGCAAAACATATGTCTGCTTTCTCTGGAACCATATGTGCATGGACGGCGGAGGATTCAAGTCGTTCTGGACCGACTTCTGCCGCAACTATACGGACTATGTGACAAACGGCGTCAGCCCCGTGAATTTTTCGGATGCCTCCCGCGCCCACAAGGAGATTTACGCGGATTTCAGTCCCAAGGACAGGGCAAAAGCGAAAAGGCTCTTTGCCGCCGTAGCTCCGAAGGATAAGCATACATTCCCGTTCACGCCGGATGACGGCGCCTCAAAGGTAGTCATTGTCGGCAAAGAGATCGGCAGCGGCTTGTTTATAAAGGCAAGAGAGGCTTGTAAGCGTAAGGGCGCCACAGTCAATGACCTGCTGGTGGCGGCGTATATGGACGCTTACGGCAAGCTGACCGGCATGAGTGCCGACGAAAGCCTCAACGTCTCCTGCGCGGTCGATCTGCGACGCTACCTCAAAGACACGAAAAGAATCGGGTACACGAACCATGTCGCCTTTATCCACTGCGATCTTCCGCGAAAGGGCGCGTCGATAGATGAAACCCTCGCGCTTGTCGCCGCGGCGAACGCCAAATCCAAGAGCGATCCCTTTATGGGGCTGCACGGCCTGCCGCTGCTGAATTTCGGATACAAGACGATGATATACGCCCAGGCGGAGCCTGTCCTCAAGGCGTTCTACAGAAATCCGCCGCTGGCTGTCAGCAACGTCGGCGCGCTTGACCCTGTGGGCTTTTCGCTCTGCGGCAACGAGCCGTGCGGCGCTTTTGTCGCAGGGGCGGCGAAAACCAAACCCTGCGCTTTCATGACCGCGCTCACGCTCAAAGACGAGCTGTTCATTTCCATGTGCATACGCGGCAACGATGAGGACAGAATAATCCTCGAACACCTTTTCGGCGAGATGGAAAAAAGCATTACCGCGCTCACAACTCTATAAAAAATGTGTCCCGTGCGTTTTGACGCGGGACACATTTTTTTCTTTTATTACGCTTTTACGGTTGACTCTAAGTATCCGACGACGTCCTCTATAGTGACAAGGGTCGGTAAAAGCCTGTCCGGAATGATGATGTTATACTTCTCCTCAATAATACATACTAAGTCAAGAAGTTCGACGGAGTTTAATCCTAAGTCCGCCGTCAGGACAAAGTCCGGCTTGATGTCGGTAATCCTCCCGCCCGTGTAATCGGTCAGAATGCGCATAAGTTCGTCTCTCATTTTACCCTCCAGAAATTTCGGCTGTCTGCCGTTTTTTATTTTCCCAAATATAATTGAACATCTCTTCCGTGGCGAGCGACACTTTCGTCGCCGAAAATTCGCTGCTATCGGGGAATACATACCATGTGTCGTCGAGCGTGTTCAGGTCGATGCAGTCCCTGTGCTTGCCGAAGCGGTATTGATACTCTATGTGTACGGCGTATTGACCCGCCGCGGGGAGATTCATTTCAAAGGGCTCGCCGTTGTAATCGCGTACACCTTTCAGAGAAAAACCGTTGATATCGTGAATAAGCCTTCCCTTGCCTAAGAAAATGAAGCCGCGCGAATTGGGCAGTTCATTGACCTCGACCGCAGACTCGAAACGGTAGTTGCCGCTTTCGATCTCCTTGCGTACCTGCCGCCTCTCCCAGAGGTACCAGTCCGTCGGAAATTTGAACTCGGTCACCCCTTTATCGGCCTCCAGCTCGCCGTAAATGTTCAGTGTCCACGACTTGCCGCAGCTTTTACAGAAAACCGTCGCGCCCTGTGAGTCCATCTGATTTTCCGTCATACAGTGCGGGCACTGGTAAAGCACCTTGTGCAGC
>CAYYFY010000375.1:0-2455 GCA_964471035.1 uncultured Eubacteriales bacterium | reverse complement strand
TACTATGCTGCATCGCAAGGCGTACGATATGCTTCTTAAATGGAAGTCGGAAAAGCAAAAAAAAGCGCTGTGTATCGTCGGCGCGAGGCAAATCGGCAAAACCACTTTGATACGCGAATTCGCAAAAAAAAATTACACACACTTTGTTGAATTGAATTTTATTGCCGACATCAGCGCGGCAAGCATTTTTGAAAACGGCTTTGACGCCAATACCGTCATCACCAACCTGACAGCATATACACGACAGCCCATGGAGCCGGGTAAGACGCTTGTCTTCTTCGACGAGGTTCAGGAATGCCCGAATGTCCGCACAGCCATAAAGTTTCTTGTCGAGGACGGACGGTTCGATTACATTGAATCCGGTTCGCTGCTCGGTGTACGGTATAAAGAAATCCGCTCCTATGCCGTAGGCTATGAGCAGATTTACAGAATGTTTCCGCTGGATTTCGAAGAATATCTTTGGGCAAACGGCGTACAGCAATCGACTATAAAATACCTTCAAAAAAGCTTTGACGATTTGACGCCGGTGTCAGAGTCGGTACACGAAACGCTTATGAAGCTGTTTTTCAGCTACATCGTCGTCGGCGGTATGCCCGAAGCGGTACAGATTTATATTGATACCCATGATATAGGCAAGGTCATTGCCAATCAAAACGGAATACTTGAGCTTTACCGTCTGGATATCGCCCAATACGCCACAGGCGGCGACAGAATGAAAATCAAAGCGATTTTTGACGGTATCCCCTCGCAGCTCAATGATAAAAACCGCCGCTTCATGCTCACGGGTATCGACCAAAACGCAAGGCAAAACCGCTACGCGAACAGTTTCAACTGGCTTGCCGACGCGGGCGTCGCCTTACCATGCTTCAATGTGACAGAGCCAATGCCCCCGCTGCAGCTCAACGCGAAGCAGAGCCTGTTCAAGCTCTTTTTAAACGACACAGGTTTACTTTGCGCCGCGTGTATGGAGAATATCCAGTTTGACATTCTCAAAGGGAACCTTGAAATAAATATGGGCAGCATTTTAGAAAACATGATGGCGCAACAGCTTAAAAGCCACGGATTTTCGCTCAACTATTTCGACACAAAAAAATACGGGGAACTGGATTTTGTCATTCAAAACGGGCTTCATATCAATCTCATTGAGGTAAAATCCGGCAAGGATTATAAAAGGCACGCGTCGCTCGACAAAATTCTGGCTGTAGACGAATGGGAATCCGACAAGGCTTACGTCCTTTGCAGGGGTAATATCGAGGAGGCAAACGGTATCGTCTATCTGCCCTGGTACGAAGTGATGTTCTTAAAACCCGACCGCCCACCGCAGAAAATGATTTATGAAGTAGACATAAGTCGGCTGTAAACGCTTTTTTCGCCCTTATGAAAAACGCCCCTCGCTGTGAAACAGCGGGGGCGGTCTTTTTATAGCGTTTTTGTTTCGATTTCGTTTTGAATCCCTGTTAAAAACTCCGCAACCGTCTTACTCCCGATGTCGCCGTCTTTACGGCTCCTGACGCTGACGGTCCCTTCCTCCATCTCCTTGTCGCCGAGGACGAGCATATACGGAATCTTTTTAAGCTGCGCTTCGCGGATTTTGTAGCCAATCTTCTCCGAGCGGTCGTCAACCTCAACGCGCAAGCCCGCTTCCTTCAGTACCTTCAGTGTTTCTTGCGCCCTGTCGTGGTGGCGGTCGGCGATGGGTATGATTCTCACCTGCTCGGGCGCCAGCCAGCACGGGAACGCGCCAGCGTACTGTTCGGTTAGAATACCGATAAACCGCTCAATACTGCCGAACACCACACGATGAATCATAACGGGACGGTGCTTTTCTCCATCGGCGCCTGTATAGGTAAGATCAAAACGTTCCGGCATCTGGAAATCGAGCTGTATCGTACCGCACTGCCATGTTCTTCCGAGACAATCGCGCAGATGAAAATCAATTTTCGGACCGTAAAACGCGCCGTCTCCCTCATTGATTTTAAATACCGTTCCTCGTTTTTCCAAAGCGTTTTTCAGCGCGTTCGTCGCGGTTTCCCAATCCGCGTCGCTGCCCATTGAGTCGTCCGGACGCGTGGAAAGCTCGACATGATATTCAAAACCAAAAACCTTATAAAAATCATCAATGAGATTAATGACGTCAGTGATTTCATCCTCAATTTGATCGGGCGTCATGAAGATATGGGCGTCATCCTGCGTAAAACAGCGCACGCGCATAAGACCGTGGAGCGCCCCCGACAATTCATGCCGGTGCACCAGCCCCAACTCTGCCACGCGCTCCGGCAAATCACGATAGGAATGCATCTTGCGCTTATACGCCAACATACCTCCCGGACAATTCATTGGTTTTATTGCAAAATCACCATCGTCTATTCTGACGAAATACATATTATTCTTGTAGTGATCCCAGTGCCCCGAACGGTGCCACAACTCCTCGTTCAGGATAATCGGGGTTTTAATC
>CAYYFY010000374.1:0-2456 GCA_964471035.1 uncultured Eubacteriales bacterium | reverse complement strand
GTCTCGTGAATTGCCGCGTCTGCGGCGCGTATGAGAGTGAGGAAATGACGTTTTGCCTTACTGACGGCACGCTCGTCTGCTCGCAATGCCCCGCACAGGCAGAGGGGCACGTCCGTCTGCCGCTCTCCTGTGTCCGCGCACTGCGGCATATTGTCTTTTCTGATTTTGAAAAGCTGTTCGCCTTTTCGATTCCTGAAAATGACGGACAGCTATTGAACGCGGCAGTTGAACGCTATCTGCTGCACGTGACCGAGCGCAGCTTTCCCGCGCTCGAATTTTATCATACACTGATTGACTAACCTAAAAGGAGAACATTGTGAACACCCCGTTAGAAAAAGATTACACTGTATTAGAACTTGATAAAGTATTGGCCATGCTCGCAGAGCGTGCCTGTAATGACGACGCGCGGACGCTTGCCATGAGCATCCGTCCCGAAAAGAGCCTTTTACTGGCGCAGTCGCTCTTGAGCCAGACCGAGGACGCCTATTCGCTTTTAGCGCGTTTCGGCGGTCCGCCCTTCGGCGGGCTAAAAAACGTAAACAACGCGCTGGCGCGCGCGAACGCCGGCGGCGTTCTGTCGATGCGCGAGCTGCTCGACATCGGATTTGTACTGCGCGCGGTGCGCGCTCTGCGCGAATGGCGCGAGCACAACGGGCGCGAGACTATCGGCATCGACGTGTTCTTTTACGCGCTGACGCCCGATAAATATCTGGAAGACCGCATCTTCGCGGCCATTCTCAGCGAGGACGAGATGAGCGACAACGCCTCGCCCGAGCTGTCCGCCATCCGCCGTAAGATCAAGGAGCAGGAAAACAACGTGCGCTCCCAGCTCGACAAGATGATCCGGTCCGCCTATTATAAAACCTATCTGCAGGACGCGATCATCACGCTGCGCAACGGCAGATACGTCGTGCCCGTCAAGAACGAGTACCGCGGCAACGTTCAGGGGCTCATCCACGACACCTCGTCGAGCGGAGCCACCGTCTTTGTCGAACCCATCGGGGTCGTCGAGGCGAACAACGAGATCAAGGTTTTACACGGCAAGGAAGCCGATGAGATCGAGCGCATCCTCGCGGAATTTTCCGTAGAGGCGGGCGCGCTTCTCGAATCGCTCACCAACAGCTACGAATGCGCCATCGAGCTTAACGTCATCTTCGCCAAGGCGCAGCTCGCCTATCAGATGAAGGCGTCGCCGCCCGTGTTAAACGAACGCGGCGTTACGGCGCTGAAGAAAGCGCGGCATCCATTGATTGATCCGAGGGTCGTCGTGCCGACGGATATCCGTCTCGGCGAGGAATTTGATACGCTGATTGTAACCGGACCCAATACCGGCGGCAAGACCGTCGCCATCAAGACCGTCGGGCTGCTTACGCTCATGGCGATGTGCGGGATGATGATTCCCGCCGCCGACGACAGCCGTGTTGCGGTCTACGACCATATCCTCGCCGACATCGGCGACGAGCAGAGCATCGAGCAGTCGCTCTCAACCTTCTCGTCGCACATGGTCAATATCGTCCATATACTGAACACCGCCGACAGCCGGTCGCTGGTCCTTATTGACGAGCTGGGTGCGGGCACCGACCCCGTCGAGGGCGCGGCGCTGGCTATGGCTATTTTAGAGGCGCTGCACAAAAAAGGCGCCAAGGTCGCGGCGACGACGCACTATGCGGAACTAAAGGCGTATGCTTTAGAGACGCCGCGCGTCGAGAACGGCTGCTGCGAGTTCAATGTCAACACGCTGCGCCCGACCTACAGGCTGCTTATAGGCGTCCCGGGGCGTTCCAACGCCTTTGCCATCTCCGAGAAGCTCGGGGTGGATACAGGGGTCATAGAGAGGGCGAGGGAGCTTGTCTCCTCGGAGAACGCGCGGTTTGAGAATGTCGTCGATTCGCTTGAACAGAGCCGTCTGAAAATGGAAGAGGAGCGTGAGAGAGCCGAGGGCTATAAGGCGGAAGCCGACGCCGACCGCGAAAAGGCGCGCCAGACGTTTGAGGAAGCGCGTTTAGCGCGTGAAAAGGAACTCGACAGGGCTAAGGGAGAGGCGTTGAAAATCGTTGAGAATGCGCGGCGCGAGTCCGGTATGCTGATGTTTGAAATTGAAAAGCTCAGAAAAGAGCTGCAGAACAGCAAAGACCCCAATGAGCTGGCGCGACGCGCGAAAAGCGCCGTAAACCGCCGTATGGCGTCAATCGACGACGCGGTCAATCCCGTAATCGACGAGCTGCCCGACGATGATGACTATGTGTTGCCGCGTGAGCCGATAATAGGCGACAGTGTCTATTGTAAAACCATCGGCAAAAATGCCGTCGTCAGCGGCAAAAAGGATAAAAAGAACACCTATGAAATCACTGCGGGAATGCTCAAAATGCGCGTATCCGAAAGCAGTCTGCGTCTGATTGACAAGCCGAAGGAGCAGCCGTTGAAAGCCGCGGTATCTAAGCCGTTAAACAGCGAGG